>CABUHP010000007.1 GCA_902491415.1 uncultured Collinsella sp. | reverse complement strand
GCTTTGGCCTACCTACTCCCCCGCCACGCTCGCGCGCAGCTTGGCGGCGATGGGCTCGGATGCCAGCAGGAACACGAGCATGACCACGGAGCACGCCAGGCACACGATCCAGGTGCTCGCAAAGGAGCCCGTGGCATCGAACAGCACGCCCGAGACAATGGCGCCCACGGTGCCGCCGACCATCTCGAGCGAGGTAATGGTGCCCGTGACCTTACCGAGGTCGGCCATGCCAAACTGCTCGGACGCGGCGATGGTAGGCGTGATGGTGCCCATACACGTTCCGATACCAAAGCTCACGGCAGCCACGATGGGACCAAGATCGGTCGCGGGGAAGCACAGGGCGACGCAGGCGATAATGCACGCAATGGAGCCAAGGATATTGCCAAAGCGCAGACCAAAGCGGTCATAGATCGCACCGAGCGAAATCTTGGCGATAACGACGGTGACCATATAGGCCGAAAGCACAGTGCCCGCCCACATGGGATCGTGGCCGCCCGTGACAATCTTGGCGCCGTTGACGGTAACGCTCGTCATGTTGGTGACCTGGTTGGGCAAGATGGCGCCGTTAACGAGACCCATAAAGAGGAAGGCGACGACAAGCAGCCAAAACGCCGGACTCTTCTTGATACGAGACCAGCCGACGCTAACCTCGGGCGCCGTGTGCTCGTCCTTGTCGCCAGCCGTCGAGACGGACGGATCGCCCGGGTTCTCGCCGAGCGGCTTAAGGCCGATCTCGGAAGGCTTGGTGCGGAAGGAATAGGCCGTGATGGGCAGTGCCGCCACAATGCAGATAGCCGCGAGCACCAGGAAGGCGGAACGCCAGGCAACGCTCACGATAAGCGAGCTCACGATGGGAGACAGAATAGCGCCGCCAAAGCCCGAGCCCGAAAGTGCGATGGAAATGGCAAGGCCGCGTTTGGCGGTAAACCAGTTGGCGGTCACCAGGCTAATGAGCAGACGGGTCGAGGCCACAGCGAAGCAGCCCGAAACGGCAAAGAGCACGTAGACCTGCCACAGCTCACCGACAAAGCTCATGCCAGCAAGCACCGCCGAGGTAGCGATAACGGTGAGCGAGCCCAATACGCGGCCACTCACCTTATCGGCAACATGGCCGATAACGAGCGAACCCACGACGCTCACTACGGTGGAGATGGCATTGGAGATGTTGTACTGCGCAAGGGAAATGCCCAGGTCGCTGACGATCAGCGGCTGGAACAGGCTCATGCAGTTGACGAAAATCGTGTAGCACGTGGCCATGATCACGAAGCCGGAGGCCACCACGAGCCAGCCGGGGAAGAACTTACGCTGCTGGGGCATACTGCTCCTTTTAGACAAACGAATAGCCGGCGCCGGGCGCCGGTAGTGCCCAAGATTGCCTTGAAAGACAAGGGCATAGGCCTTACGGCCATGCCCGCAGGCTTGAAAGGCAAGGTTGGGTGCTACCGGTGGTCGGCGATATAGCCCAAAGCGACGGCGGTATAGGCCGCGGCACCGAGGGGAAGCTCGGCATCGTTAAAACGCGCCTTGGGATGGTGCTGGGCAAAGTGTTCGTCCGTGTCGGCTACGGCCGCGCCCACGGTAAAGTACGCACTCGGAATCTCGCTCGAGATAAGCGCGAAGTCCTCACTCGCCATGGCATGGAAAAGCGGCAAGAAAGCCGCCTTGGGCAGCACTGCGCCCACGTAGCCAAGCGACGCCTGAGTCATATCGCTGTCGAGCACAAGCGGCGGAACATCCGAAAGCGTCTCGATGGTCGCCGGCGTACGATATGTTGTGGCAACGCCGTTAACGACCTCCGCGATGCGGGTCTTGAGGTGAGCCATGAGCTCAACATCAAAGCCGCGCAGCGTTCCCTCGAGCACGCAGGTGTCGGGGATGACGTTGGCCGCTTGGCCACCGGCAAACTTACCAACGGTAAGTGCGACTTCCTTGGCCGCCGGCACCTCGCGGGAGATAAGCTCCTGGAGCGCCAGATGCACATGCACGCCTGCCGTGATGGGGTCGATGCAGATCTCGGGGCTCGAGCCATGGCCGCCCTTGCCCTGGAGCGTGATACGGAAACCGTACACGCCCGAGAGCGCCGGGCTGCCGTAGAGCACCAGGCCAAGCGGCGACTGGCTGTTGACATGCATGGCAAAGGCCGCCTGAGGGCGCGGGTTCTCGAGCAAGCCGTCGGCGATGGCGGCGCGGGCGCCCTCGAAGGTCTCCTCGCCCGGCTGGAACAGCAGTTTGACGGTGGCATTGGCGTCGATGAGCTCGGCCTCGCGGGCCTTGAGCAGGCGCGCCGCACCAAGCAGGGCCGTCGCGTGCATATCGTGACCGCAAGCATGCATGCAGCCATTGGTGGATGCAAAGGGCTCGCCGGATTCCTCGACAACGGGCAGGGCATCCATATCGCCTCGGAGCATGACGACCGTTCCGGCCCGCTCGTCCTTGCACGTGCCATTGCCCTGAGCGGCCGCGGCCGCACCGGCACCGATCAGGCCAACGACGCAGGAACCGTCGACGAGCGTGGTATGGGGGATGTCCATCTCGTCCAGACGTGCCTGGATATAGGCAGACGTCTGCGGAAGATTGTTACCGAGCTCGGGCATCTGATGTAAATCGTGTCGCCACGCAGCGAGCTCGTCTGCAAAAGCCTGAGCTTCTGCAACAAGACCGTCACCGATAGCGGTCTGCGCCGCCGCGGTGGCCTTGGGCGCTGATTGCGGTTGAAGATCGGACAGTGCTGGTGCCATAGATGCCCTCCAGTAACGTTTTTGCAGCAAGCACTTTGATAGCGTAAAGTGCAAGGTACTACTTTAAGGGCGACGCATAAAAAATGCCGCCCCGGGAGGCGGCGCAACAAATTGTTTACAATTGCGGACGCGGCTTTCGACGCAAAAAATCGAAATGCGTCTCGCTCAAGATAATCGAAAGAAAGATGAGCGCGAAGCCGGCGAGCAGGCGCGAGGTGAGCGCCTCCCCCATCAGCAGCACCGAGAACAGCACACCCGAAGGCGACTCCATCGAAAGGAGCAGCGAGCCCGTCGAGGCTGGGACGTGCGCCAATCCAACGTTTTGGATGAGCAGCGCCACGCACGTGCAGCCCACCGAGAGGAAAACAGCCACACCGATAAATTCCGGCGTCCATGCAGAGAGGGGCGCCTGAGTCTCGAATAGCAGCGACGTGATTAAACTCAAAACGCCATTGCCCACAAACATCCAAAACGTGATGACGTTGATGTCCATCTTGCGGCCGTACTTGGCGGTCACCGACATCTGGATGGCAAAGAAGACCGCGCCGCCCAGCGTAATGGCATCACCGATGTTGAACTCGACGCTATCGAGCGCCACCAGGCCAATGCCCGCCAAGCACAGCAGCGCGGCGCCCAGGTTATAGCGGGTGAGTTTTTCGCCGCTCAGAAAATAGCTCGCGAACGGCACAAGGATGCAATACGTGCCCGTCAAAAAAGCATTCTTGCCCGCCGTAGTATGTGCCAGACCGACCGTCTGCAACGCATAGGCCGCCCACATGAGCACGCCCATACTCAGGCCAACGATCAGGTTGCGAGCGTTGAGGTGCGCGATGATGCGTTTGTGGAAGACGGCAAACATGACCAACGCCGCGGGCAGAAAGCGTACATAGAGCAGCTCGAACACCGGAATGGTGTCGAGCGCGTCCTTCATAGTGGTAAAGGAGTAGCCCCAGATGACCGCCACCGAAAGGAGCAGAACCTTCCAGAACAGCGGAGAGCGTGCGCCGGCGCCGCGGAAGGTGCCGCCCGCGCCCAGGTCTTCACGGGCTACAGGGCTATCGGGCAAGTTTTCGATTTCGTTGGCAGCATATTGGGCCATGGAACATCCTCGCACTCAATCTGGGCGTGGTGTCCGCACGCGTATGGCTGCGTGCCGCCTCATGGTCAAATAAAAACAGGGCGCACCGGACCCCCGGCACGCCCCGCTACTGTAGCAACAACCAAGCAGCCCGTGCAATTCACTACGCTAAAGCATCGGGTTGGAAGATCTCGATGTTCCGACGGCGTTTACGTTGCTGAACTAAATCAATTTGGTTGACTCCAGCTTTTCGATGATCCAATCGTTGGCTTTGATGACTGGACGGCGGAAGACCACACCCAGGGCCAGCGACGGAATCAGATAGCTCGCCAAAATACCCAGCTCAATCCAGTACTCCATATGGTAGGCACCGGCCATGGCGGCATGCATGGCGTTGATGCCGTGGGTAAACGGCAGGAACGGATATATCGCCTGGAACACGGGGCCGGTCATCTCGATGGGGAACGTGCCGCCCGAACCGCCGACCTGCATGACCAGCAACACGACGGCAAGCGCCTTGCCGATATCGCCAAACGAAACCGTAAGCGTATAGACGATATTGGAGAACACAAGACTCGCGATCCAGCCCGCCAGCACAAATTGCAGCGGGTTGTCGCACTGGATGCCAAAGAATAGGATGTCACCCGCGCACACGAGCGTTGCCTGCAGCAGTGCCAGACCGCCAAAGAACAGGTAACGACCCAGGTAGATCTCGTGCAGGCGCACGGGGATAAGCTCGTTGATGAGCTCATCGTCAACCGACACCTTCATCATGGCCGCCAGCACGATCGAACCGACCCAGAGCGACAGAATCGTGTAGAACGGCGCCATGGCAGAGCCGTAATTGCGAATCGGATAGACCGGCTTGCGGTCGAGCGCGACGGGGCCGGAAAGCGACGCGGCCAAACCCTCGGGGTCGTTGCCGATCATTGTCTTGATCGTGGCCAGATCGTCCGACATAAGGGCGCCGTCAAGCTCGTCCTTAAACGCGCCGATCTTGTCCGATGCCTCACCCAGCTGATCGGAAGCCTTGTTGACCAGCCTTGCGGCTTTGGACAGACCCTTTGCCAGCGAGCCGGACGCATCGGTCAGTCCTGCAACGGCGCTATCCAGATCGCTTGAAATACCATTCAGTGAATCCAGAACCCCCGAGACGGTCTTCTTGAGCTCCTTGGCCTTAACCGAGAACGTGGAATCGTAATCGGATTTGGCACCCGCGATGCCGGCCTTGGCATCGGCGATGGCCTGATCGACCTCGGCACGCGAGCTGTTGACCTCGGCCATGCTGTCGGAGAGAGACTTCGCGGTCGCCTTCAGGTCCTTCTCATTATTGCGGTACTCAACGGCGATTCTGCCCAGCGACGTCGCAGCGGACTTGAGGCCGTCCTTCAAATTCTCATCCCTCACCTGGTCGGCAAAGCTGCGGAGCTGATCGGCCATCGCATCGATATCCTTGGCGCGCGCATTGAGGGCCGCAGCGGCATCGTTGAGTTGGGACACCGTAAGGTCGACATGCTGGTTCGCGGCATCGAACGCCTTCGCGAGCTCGGCAGACACATTGTCGAACGAACCCGCACTTCCATCGATCGCGGCATCGATGGCATCGTTTGCCGCCTTAAGCGCTTCCTTGGAATCGCTAATACCGCTCTTGACATGCTCCATCAGCTGCTTCGTTGACTCATCGACCGTGCCCGTCTGCTTGAGCATGCCGCTCGCCGACGTCAGCGAATCGGACGTGGAGCTCAAAATGCCCGCCAGCGACGAAGCATTTGCCCGAACGTCTCGCAGGTCCTCAATCGAATCGCCGAGCGTCGAGGACAGGTTGGCGATAAAGTTACCCACCTGGTCGGTGCTCATGTAATCGAGCAGGCTGGACACCGTCTTAAGACCGATCGTCGTAATGGTCTCGGTAAAAGTTTTGTTAACCTGGCTCTGGACGGCGCTCGAACCCTTCTCGGTCACGATCTGCGCAATGGCGTTGGCCTTCTGATTCTCGTAGAACTCGATATCGGCATGCTTCACGTCGGTCGAGAAAAGCGTCATCATGTCAGCGCTAAACGTTTTGGGGATAACGACGGCAGCATAGTACGCGCCCGACTTAACGCCCTCGATAGCCTTTTCGCGATTGTTGAGCACAACCCAATCGAAGCTCTCGTTGCCGCGTAGGGTGGCGGTCACGTTTTCGCCCACGTTAACCTCGACGGGGATCAAATCGCTCTCGTAACCCTCATCGGTGTTGACCACGGCGATCTTAAGATTGCCGGTGTTGCCGTACGGATCCCAGCTGCCGGCGATGTTAAACCACGCGTACAGACACGGTACGATAATGAGGCCCATCACGACAACCAAGCCGATCACGGAGCGAGACACGTTTTGGACATCGCGCTTAAACAGATGCAGGATGTTCTTCATTTATGCCTCACCTCCTTTGGAGTGCTTGCCAAGCGCGGTGGTATCTCCATCATTTGTGGCTGTGCTGTCGCTGCCCTGAGATTTATGGTGCGAGCCGATATGCGGCAAGCGGCCCGTGGACTGATCGCCGCCCTTGGCACCACGCTCGCTGGCGTTGAGGCCAAACATGTGGCGGGCGGCAGGAATGGCGGCCGTGTGTTCGCGCATCTCGCGACGCAGGTCCTCATCCGAAAGCGCCGAGATGCGCATCTGGGTATTGAGGCTCGCTCGGATATATTCGATATTGATAAGCCAGCCGCAGATGGCAATAACCGAGATGATCCAAATGACAAGCAGGATGATCTTGCCGTTATTGTCGATATCGAGAACCGTCGACAGGACAAAGAGCAGGACCTGAACGCCCACCACGGCGGCAAAACCGCCCTTGATGTAGTACGGGTAGCGATGTTCAAAGGCGACCGCATGATCGAGCAGTTCGCGACGGTACGAATCGGAATCGAGCATGACGCGCATGGCCGTGCGCAGCGAGTAGCGCTGGCGCGGCAGGTCGTTGGACTCGCAAATCATCATACCGGTCGTGGAGAGCTGTTTATCAAAGAGCAGGTTAAGGTTGAGCAGCAGCGGACGCAGCTGCAGGCCGATAAAGAGCGCCACGATCAAGAACACGCCCAGAATGCACAGGTTAAACAGGTAGTTGAACGAATACATGCCGCCGACCGTCTCGCGCAGCAGATTGATGCCGTAGGTAAAGGGCAGCAGCGGGTGCAGCCACTGGAAGAAGCCGGGCATCATCTCGATGGGGTACATGCCCGACGAACCCGGGATCTGCACGATGACGAGAATGACGCCGATAGCCTTGCCGATATGCTTAAACGTGGTGGACAGCGCATAGATGATATTGACGTAGGTGAACGAAATGGCGATGCCGCCCAGCACGAACAGCAGCGGGCTGACGCACTGCACGCCAATCACCAGATCGCCTACCGTAACGATGATGGCCTGCAACGCGCCCAGGATCACCATGAGCAACCAGCGGCCAAAGTAGCCTTGGCGCGCCGTAAAGCTGCCAACACCTTCACGGTCGACCTCGAGCTTGTAAATGGCGATGAGCACATAGCCGCCCACCCAAAGCGCCAGATTGGTGTAGAAGGGAGCGATGCCCGAGCCAAAGCTCTTGACCGGATAGATTGACTTGGACGTCAACTCAACCGGAGACGCCATGAAATCTGCCACGTCATTGACATCGACGCCCATCAGATCGGCCAGCTCGCCCATGGACTCGGAGGTCTGCAGCGCCGCGATGTCATTGGCGGCGGTTGCAAGCTTGTCCTGGACCTTGGCAAGCGAGGAATCGGTCTGGGACAGCGTGGTCTTGGCCTGGCCGAGCGTAGCGCTAAGCTGCGCCAACGTGCCGCGCGCATTTGCAAGTGTAGGTGTCATACCCGAGACGATACCGGTCAGGTCGCCCGAAACGGCAGCAAAAGAGTCGAGCGCGCTCGAGGCCTTCGGCAGCGCGTTTTGGCCCAAGTCCGTCTGGGCTTGGCCAAGGTTGGTCGCACCGGTATGAATTGCGTTATTGATAGCGTCACTGGCACCCGAAACAGCCGCTGCGTCATTCGCCATGGCGCTCGACTGCGCGGACAGACCGTCCTTGATGCTCTGAAGCTTTTCATTCTGCTCTCGAAGCAAATCGATGGTCGATACAATGCGCGCGTCAATTTCCTCGGAACCTGTCGACGTGTCATTGGCGAGAATCTCCAAGTGCCCGATAACGGCCTTATTGTGGTCGATCGTCGCTTGAAGAGACTCGAGCGAGTTGTCGATACGGGTGGTCGTAGATGTGACCGCGCCCGTCAGCTTGCCGATGGCAGCGTTCGCAGAGGCCGACGTCTTGGTGAGCGCAAGGCTGCCTTCCGAGAGCGCCTTGGAGAGCGAGGTGATGGAGTTGCCCGCCGTGGTGCGAGCTTCGCTCAGCAGGTCGTTGCCCTGGGAGATCGCCTGCGTCAGCGACGGTGCCTGGCCTTGCAAGCCGGCAAGTGCCGCATCAGCCGAGGCGATAGCGCCACTCGTCTTATCAATGGCGGCATTCATATCGCCAATCGAATCGCGCACCTCGCCCAAGGTATCGGACGCCTCAGACACCGAACTTGCCAGCGAGTCCTGAGTCTGGGTTGCCTTGTCCTTTAAATCGACACCGGCATCCTTGGCGATACCGGCAACAGTCTTACCTACCGTAGAGACAAATTCCGAGTTGATCTGCTCCTCGATGGTGTTTGCACCGGTATCGGTAACCTTGGGCGCAATGGCGCTCTTCTTCTCATTGACGTAGTACGTGAGCTTGGGCTGATGGTAGTTGCCGTCGAGCATCGAAACCAGGTTATCCGAGAAGTTCTTGGGAATCACGATAGCGGCATAGTACTCGCCGCTCTCGACGCCCTCTTTGGCATCGGCGGCCGAATCGACGAAGGTCCAGCCCAGCTGATCGTTCTCTTTGAGCTGGTCGACAACCTTGTCGCCCGCATTGAGCTCGCCCACCAGGTCGTTTTGAGTTCCTTGGTCATTGTTGGCGATGGCAATCTTGATGCCCTGGGTGTTTCCGTACGGATCCCAGTTTGCCACGATGTTGTACCAGGCATATAGCGAGGGAATGACACACACGCCCAGGGTAACCACCAAGGCGACGGGGTTCATAAGCAATCGCTTAATGTCGCGCTTAAATATCGCAAAGGAGACCTTTGCGTTGGATAGTTTGCTGCCGAGACTCACGCTTGGACCATCCATCCTGTCGTTGAATCGAATCGTACTATCGACAACCATTGTACGTAGGCGCTTTAGTGTCTCACGGCACAATGGTGCTGAGTTTTGCGGGTAGCAATATACTACGAAGATGAGTTAGCGTACAGATGTACAGTATCTTTAATTTCAGCAGGTCACAAAACCACAACCCGCACAAATTAGCAATCCGATTAGTCGTTTAAGAACGTCCCCAATGACTACTCCGTACAAAAGCAAACGAGAGTGGAAAATCTCCCACTTCAAGCCCGCATCCGAGCCAAAAGTGGGAGATTATCCACTCTCGTTCTAATCTAGTTACGGTGCCGTATCCCCGAACTACATCAAGTTGCAGACGGCTGCCGCGAAGGCTACGGGATCCTCGGGGAGGATACCTTCGACCAGCAGAGCCTGATCGTAGAGCAGGCCGGAGTACTGCTTGATCTTGTCGGCGTCGCCTGCCTTCTGGGCAGCGACGAGCTTGGCAAAGACCGGGTGCTTGGCGTTGAGCTCGAGCACGCGCTGGCTCTTGGGCATACCGTCGGGCGCGCCCTCGGGACCCTTCTGGAGCACCTTCTCCATCTCGAGCGAAAGCGGGCCCTCGGTGGTGATGCACGCGGGAGCATCGGTCAGGCGCGCAGAGACGGCGACCTTCTCGACCTTGTCACCGAGTGCCTCCTTCATAGCGCTAAAGAGGTCCTCGTTTTCCTTGGTGGCGTCCTCGGCCTCCTTCTTCTCGTCCTCGGTCGCCAGGTCAAGGTCACCGGTCGCGACGTTCTTGAGCTCCAGATGACGATCCTCGACCTCGGGCTCGGCACCGTCGGCCACGGCCTTCTCGGCAGCCTCGCGGGCGGCATCGTCCTCGTAGATCTTGGGCATATCGGCGGCAACGTACTCACGCATAGCCTGGAAGGTGAACTCATCCACGTCCTGCGTCAGCAGCAGCACGTCATAGCCGCGGTCGAGCACGCCCTTTACCACGGGCATCTTGGCCAAGCGCTCACGCGAGTCGCCGGCGGCGTAGTAGATGGCCTTCTGATCCTCGGGCATGCCCTTGGCATACTCGGCCAGGGTAATCATCTTCTGTTCCTTGGCAGACCAGAACAGCAACAGATCGGCGAGCTCATCGGCCTTCATGCCATAGCTCGAGTAGATGCCGTACTTAAGACCGCGGCCAAAGTTCTCAAAGAACTTCTCGTAGGCCTCGCGGTCGTTGTCACGCATATCCTCAAGGTCGGCGGTGATCTTCTTTTCCACACGCTTGGCGATGGCCTTGAGCTGACGGTTCTGCTGCAGCGTCTCACGCGAGATGTTGAGCGACACATCGGCGGAATCCACGACGCCGCGGACAAAGTTGTAGTAGTCGGGCAGCAGGTCGTCGCACTTCTCCATGATCAGGACGTTGGAGCTGTAGAGTGCCAGACCCTTCTCGTAATCCTTGCTGTACAGATCGAACGGCGCGCGGCCCGGCACAAACAGCAGGGCATCGTACTCGAGCGTGCCCTCGGCATGGAAGCTGATGGTGCGCGCAGGATCGTCAAAGTCGTGGAACGTGGACTTGTAGAACTCGTCGTAGTCCTTCTGCTCGACATCGGAGCTGCGCTTCTTCCAGATCGGTGTCATGGAATTGACGGTCTCGAGCTCCTGATAGTCCTCGTACTCGGGCTTGTAATCGTCGCCGGCGTCCTCGGGCTTGGGTTTCTGGCGGCTCTTGGACACCATCATCTGAATCGGGTAGCGCACATAGTTGCTGTACTGCTGAATCAGGCTCTTGAGACCCCACTCGGTCAGGAAGCGATCGTAGGTCTCGGCCTCGCCGTCGGCATCGAGCTTCTCGTTCTCGCGCAGCGTCAGGATGACATCGGTACCGTGCTCGGCGCGCTCGCCGTCCTCGATGGTGTAGCCCTCAAGACCGTCGGATTCCCACACATGGGCGACATCCTCGCCGTAGGCGCGGCTGACGACCTTCACATGGCTGGCGACCATAAAAGCCGAGTAGAAGCCCACGCCAAACTGGCCGATGATGTCGACATCCGAACCCTGCTGCTCGGCGTTCTCGGTCTTAAACTCCTCGGAGCCGGAATGGGCGATGGTGCCCAGATTGCGCTCGAGCTCCTCGGCGGTCATGCCAATGCCGTTATCCGAGATGGTAATGGTGCGGGCGTCTTTATCAAAGGAAACGCGAATAGCCAGGTCGCCCTGGTCGATCTTGACGCTCGGATCCTGCAGGCTCTTAAAGTTGAGCTTGTCGACGGCGTCGCTCGCGTTAGAGATAAGCTCGCGCAGGAAGATTTCCTTATTGGTGTAGATGGAGTTGATCATCAGGTCGAGCAGTTTTTTGCTCTCGGTCTTAAATTGACGCATGTGCAGTCCTTTCGCGCTACCCCCGTCCGCAAAAACGGCCCGGTTGCCCGAGCCGCATCGCAGACCTGCTATGTTCAGACTTAGATTTTATAACCCATTAGCGCGCATATATACATACGGAATCGAAAAACTGTATGTCTAAGCGCTCCGATGCGCCAATTGCCAAGGAGTGTCCCCAGCTGCCGGCAGAAAAGGAACGTCCCTATCTGCCATCTACGCGCTTGGCCATCCAGACATGGGGCTGGCCCTCGTCTTCGTAATCTACCGGGGCAATTTGCGTGTAGCCCGCCTTTGCATAGAGCGGCAACACGTATTCCTGCGCATGCAGCTTAATAAGCTTAGCGCCGGCATCGCGTGCACACGAAGCACTGGCCTCGACGATCGCACTCGCCAGACCGCGACGGCGCATGCTCGGCAGCACAGCCACGCGCCCCATAATATAGGTCTCCCCCGCTGCGACGCCTTCGTCCAAATCGCACGACGGCGAAACCGGAGCCTCTGAATCTGCCGCGCGCTCAAGCTCTTCGGGAAACACGCGCGAGCAACCGGCAAGCTCGCCGTCTACATAGAGCGTCACATGAATGCAGCTCTGATCCTCGTCGATAGCGTCGAACTCATTCTCGTAGCCCTGCTCGTCTATAAAAACGACGCGGCGCACCAACGCCGCGTCATCAAAGCATCCCGTCTTAAGTTGGATATCCATGGCTGCCCTTTCATTCAATGCGAACGTTAGGGACAGATATTAGCGAAAATGAGCTCCGCGCACGCTAAACTTCGCGCGAGCCTTCGCCAGGCAGTCGTAATGACCCACGTTATGGGCATCGCTCGCGATGAAGCTGTACAGGTTCTGATCGAACAGGCGCTGTGCCGGCTTTTTCTCGCGACCAAAGCGACCGCCGGCAATAAAGTCCGCCGAAGCCTGTAGCTTGCAGCCCATATCGACCAGGCGCTCCGCCACGCTTACATCCTTTTGAACCGCACGATAGCGCTCAGGATGAGCGATGATCACCTGGTAGCCACGGCACTGCAAATCGTAAATCGTGTTCTCGTACTCTCTAAACGCATACGCATCGGCATGCGTCGAAAGCTCGAGCAGAAACTCGTTGGTCCCATCGAAATGCAAGTGCTCCGCGGCATCGATACCAAGCTCAACGAGCTTTCGATGGTTGACCTCGAAGCCCATCTGGAGCGGAAAACCGTCAGCGTTATCACGCAGCAGCTCAAAGGCATCCCACATCTTGTCGTAATCAAAATAGGGATCACGGCAGTGAGGAGTGCAAACGATTCTGGTTACACCGGCCCGCTTGGCAGCCTCGAGCATCGCCAAGCTCTCATCGAGATCGGCGGCGCCGTCGTCTACACCCGGCAAGATATGGCAATGAATGTCACGCATAGGTCAGCCTTAATCAACTAAACGTTTGCTCGGTTGGTGAAGATGCCCTTTTTGGAAGTCCCCTGATCGTCGGAGCCCTTCTTCACCTTCTTACCGTCCTTGGTGTAGTAGGAGTAGTAGTACTCGCTGGTCTCGGTCTCGCAGTAGTTCATAACGGTACCAATGAGCTTGACCTTCTCGGACTTCTTAAGCTGACCGATGGCGTTGAGCGCCTCCTCGCGCTTGGTGAAGTCCTCACGCACGACAAAAAGCGCACCGTCGGTCAGACTTGCGATCTCGGCAGCATCGATGAAGGTGCCGACCGGGGGAGCATCAAAGATGACGTACTGGAACTTGGCGGACAGTGCCTTTACCAGCTTGGCAAAGCGGTGAGAGACGATGATGTCGGCAGGATTGGGAATATGCGGCTCGGCATCGAGGAAGTAGAAGTTCTTCTGACCCGTCTCGACAATCGCCTGGTCAATAGAAACCTGCTCGGAAAGGACTGCATAGAGTCCGCCGCGGGAGCGGACGCCGAGCATATCGGCAAGGGACCTGCGACGCATATCAGCCTCGACCAGCAGGACGCTCTTGCCGCTGGTGGCGATAGCCTGGGCAAGGTTGATGGAAACCGTAGACTTACCCTCGTTGGGAATCGAGGACGTAACGGTGATGGTGCGAATGGGGTCGTCCACGCTCGCAAAGCGGATGTTGGCCAGAAGGGTCTTGGCGGCATTCTGTACAACGAGCTTATCGGTGTTCTTTGCCTTAGCCATGCCTATTTACCACCTTTCATAGCCGGAATTCGGCCAACAACGGGAATGCCCAGGAGCTCTTCTGCCTCTTCGGCACCGCGGATGCGGGTATTGAGCATGTCTGCCAAAACGACATAGGCAACTGCGATAAAGATACCGGCGAGGAACGCGACAGCAACGTACAGCGTGCGCTTGGGGCCGCTGGGGACTTCGGGAGTCTTAGCCTCGTCGATAACGTTGATGCTCTGGGCAGCGCCGACGTTCTGAGCGACCGTACTCACCGAGCTGGCCATGGCCTTTGCGACCTTAGCCGTCTCCTTGGCATCGGTGCCGGTAACCGAAAGCGTAATGACACGCGTGGTGGTCTCGGAGGAAACAGACACCTTGTAGTCATCCAGGTCAGCAAGGCCCAGCTCATTGGCAGCACCGCTCTTAACGCTATCGCTATCCAGCAGCGTGGCGATATCGTTGGAAAGCATCTGGCTCGCCGAGAGATCGTTGTAGCTCATCTGACCGCTATCGTCGGTCTTGGCGAGAATGTACATGCTCGTCGTCGCGGTGTAGGTGTTGCCCATCGCAACGAAGGACACGATGCCCATGGCGATCGCACAGACCACCGGAAGGGTGATGACCAGCTTAAGGTGCTTCTTCAGCAGCTGGAACAGTTCGAGAAGGGTCATGCAGCTTGCCTTTCATTTCCCCAGTTCGGATTGACAAAACTGTCCGTATGTTATCGCATCTTTTTACCGAGACCAAACTCTATACATAAGAAACAGGCTCTCCTGTAAAAATGTCGGAAGCAATCGTAAAATTGCACAACAACGCCGCACCCGAAAGTCAAATGCGGCGTCTACATCAATATCTATGTTGTATCGCTATGCGAATGGCTCGTCCTGCTGTATGGGAAACGTCACCGTAATGGTGGTTCCCACGCCCAACTCGCTCGACAGATCGAGCGTGGCGTGATGATACAGGGCCGCATGCTTGACAATGGCAAGCCCCAGACCGGTTCCGCCGCGCGCCTTGGACCTACTCTTGTCCACGCGATAGAACCGCTCACATACCTTGCCCTGTTCTTCAGGCGCGATACCGATTCCCGTGTCGGCGACCGCAAGGAACGGATGGCCTTCGTCGTTGGTGCCGCACTGCAGCGTAACCGTACCGCCGGGTCGATTGTAGCGGATGGCGTTGCTTGCCAGATTATAGATGAGCTCGTCAATCAAGCGCGACACGCCCTCGATGACCACAGGCTTGGTCTCATGACTTATCGTCACATTCGCCTGACGGGCGACCTGTTCAAGACGCTGCTCGACCGCGTAGATGGCACGCGAGAGCTCAATAGGCTCCGTGGACCCAATGGGCACCGCCTCGCCCTCAGCTGCACGCTCGGCCTCGTCCAAGTTAGACAGCGTAAGGATATCGTTGACAAGCGCTGCCAAGCGGCCCGCCTCACGATAGATGCGACCGCCAAAGTTGCGCAGGTCGCCCTCGCCCTCGACCATGCCGTTTGCGATGAGCTCGGCATAGCCCGAAATCGCCGTAAGCGGCGTCTTGAGCTCATGGGTGATATTCGCCGTGAACTCGCGGCGTATACGGTCGTTGTCCGCCAGCACCGCCATTTGGCGCTTGAGCTCCTGGCGCTGCGACTCAATACGCTCAAGCATGGGGACCATCTCGGCATAGGCGTGCTCATAGCTACGGCGTGGGTGGTCCAAATCCACCTCTTGCAAAGGCGCGATGATGGCACGGGACTCGCGGCGCGCCATAAAAAACGAAAGTACCGCACCCGCTGCTGCGATAAGCAGCATCGGTGCCACCATCGACAGCAAAATCGCCGCAACGCCAGGCTGGGCCTGCGCCAAGCGGACAACCTGGCCGTTATCAAGGGCGACGGCGCGATACAGCATAATCTCGTCGAGCGTAGAGCTTGCGCGCTCCGCGGAACCCGAACCACTCTCAAAGGCCTCGATGACCTCGGGGCGATCGCCATGGTTGGGCAGTGTGGAAGGCGACGCCTCGTTGTCGTAGGCAACCGATCCATCCTTGTTAATCAGCGTGATGCGCAAGTCCTCTCGATCGAGGCTACGCAAGAACGGGATGGGCTCCTGCTGCTCGTCGAGGGCGGCAGCAATGAGCTCGGTTTCTTGCGCCAGGTTGGCACTCGTGGCATCCGCCAAGGTGTTTTGCACAAAGAACGCACCCAGCACCGTAAACGCCACGATAACCGCCATGGCGCAGACAAAGATCGTCACAAAAACGCGGTGCGACAGCGTATGTTTTCCCTGGGGGGCGAAGACCACGGGTTACTCCTCCGATGCGGTGGCCGCGGTGTCGTCACCTTCGGCACCATCACCGGCAGAAGGCTCGGCCAAGCGGTAGCCCACGCCGCGCACGGTCTCGATGGCGCTGGCATGCTCGCCCAGTTTTTGGCGAAGCGTCTGCACGTGCACGTCAACGGTGCGCGAACCGCCGTCGAAGTCCCAGCCCCACACGCTCTGCAGCAACGACTCGCGGGTAAAGACCACGCCGTGCTTGCGCATGAGGTACTCGAGCAGGTCGAACTCGCGCAGGGTGAGCTTAAGCGACTCGCCGGCAACAGTCACCTCACGATGGCTGGGCGAGAGCACGATGTCGCCCACGCTGAGCACATCGCTTGCCTGTTTGACCATGCCGCCGCGACGCAGCAGTGCGCGGCAGCGGCTGGCGAGCTCCATGAGCGAAAACGGCTTAGTCAGGTAATCGTCGGCACCGCCATCGAGCGCCATCACCTTGTCGAGCTCGGTATCCTTGGCGGTAAGCATCATGATGGGCACCGTCGCCGTCAGGCGATCGGCACGCAGTCGACGCATAATCGCCAAGCCATCGGTATCGGGCAGCATGATGTCGAGCAGGACGGCATCGGGTACCCGTCGCGCCACGGCAGCCTTAAACTCACCGTCGCACGAAAAGCCTTCGGCCTCAATCCCCTGCTTGCGCAGCGCATAGACCGTCAAATCCCTGATGTTGTCATCGTCCTCGACGTAATAGATCATGTTGAACCCCTTTGCGGCCGGCATGACCGCATCTTAACCCTAAAGGTACCTTTACTAGATGGTATCAGCCAAAACGCCCCGTCAAATAATCCGCCGTGCGCGGATCGGTCGGATTCTTGAAGAGTTGCGCGGTGGGCGCGTGCTCCACCAGCTCACCCAGCAAAAAGAATGCGACCGAATCGGAGATACGCGCCGCCTGCTGCATATTGTGCGTAACGACCACGAGCGTGCAGGTCTCTTTGAGCTCGCAGGCCAGCTGCTCCACCACCAGCGTCGACACAGGATCGAGTGCCGAGGTCGGCTCGTCCATCAGCAGAATGTCGGGCTGCACGGCAAGTGCGCGGGCGATGCACAGGCGCTGCTGCTGGCCGCCCGAAAGACCCAGACCCGACTCTTTGAGCTTGTCCTTGGCCTCGTCCCACAGGGCGGCGCGTCGCAGGGAGTCTTCGACCAGCTCGTCGAGCACGACGCGATCGCGCACACCCATACCGCGCGGCCCATAGGCGACGTTGTCGTAGATGCTCATGGGAAACGGGTTGGGGCGCTGGAACACCATGCCCACGCGCTGGCGAAGGCGGCAGATGTCGTAGTCGCCCAGGATATCTTGACCATCGAGCGCAATCTTGCCCTCGATTCGGCAGTCCTTGATGCCGTCGTTCATGCGGTTAAAGCAGCGCAGCAACGTGGACTTTCCGCAGCCCGAAGGCCCGATGAACGAGGTAATCTGCTTGTCGCGGATCTTGATATTCACGTCCTTGAGCGCATGGTGGTCGCCATAGAACAGGTCGAGGCCCTCAACATCGATTCGCGTCGGCGAGGCGGCAAGATCCTCTGCCGTGGGGCGAGTCGCATCCCCAACCTCGCGCTCGTGCGCGGCCTCGGCCTGCGCTTTCATGAGTTCTTCAAGCTCCGTGGGCTCCACAGCCGCAGCAGCCGTCATACCGCATACCTCCACATCGATATCAATTCAGCAGTATCGATAGTAGAAATCGCGGCTCATATGTACGTGAGCGCATTGTCAAGTGTTTGTAAGGGCACGCTGGCTATGCGGCGGGCAGCTCGATGGTGAATATCGTGTGTTCGGGCGTCGATTCACATGCAACGGTACCGCCGTGTGCCGCGATGATCTCCTTGGCAATAGCAAGGCCCAGACCGGCACCACCGCGATTGGTCGCACGCGCCGCATCCAGGCGATAGAACTTCTCAAAGATCACCTTGAGCTTAGCCGCAGGGATAGGATCGCCCTGATTGATAAAGCGCACGCGCACGCCACCGCCGCCCCGGCGTCTGGCCTCGATCGTGATGGTCGAGCCCTCATAGCTATAGGCAATAGCGTTTTTCATGATGTTGTTGAACACGCGAGCCATTTTGTCGCCATCCACGAGCACCGTCAGGTCCTCGCGAATATCAACTTGGACTTCCTTATGCTGCTCGTTGAGGATGGGATAGAACTCGTCAGCCACCTGAGCCAGCAGCAACCCCAGATCAACATAGCCGCGCGTGAGCACGATATCGTGGAAGTCAAAGCGCGTGATATCGAAGAACTCTTCGATGAGCGTATCGAGCCGGTGCGCCTTGTCGAGCGCCACGCCCGTAAAGTGCGCACGTTGCTCAACCGGCAGCTCGGGAGCCTCTTGCAGCAGCGAAAGATAGCCCACCACACTGGCAAGCGGGGTGCGTAGGTCATGTGCCAAGTACGTGACCAGATCGTCCTTGCGATGAGATTCGTCACGCAAGGCCTGTTGCACCTTGCGCTCACGGTCACGCACGCGGTTAAGGGCGCCCTCGACCTCCAAGAAGTCGCCGTCGATGTTGTCCCAGGTGTCGGGGTGATCGATCAGGCGATCTTGAATACGAGCAGCCAGCACACAATCGGCATGCTGCTCGCCCTGCTCGTAGCCCTGGTAGTACAGGGCGCGGCCGCACAAGAACAGCACGCACGCGGCAAGCGCCAGCACAAAGCCAAGCATGTTGAATACAAAGCCGGCATCGAACAGCACCGGCCCTTCGATGCCGCCGAGCGCCATGGCGCCAATCGCCAACGCCATGGCCCACGCGGCGCCGCCAATCACCACGCAGCGGCACACGATCTCAAATCGATCGATCAGCAAAAAGCCAACAAGCAGCACCGCCAAGATTCCAGCGATGTTATCGATGCCAATCAGCAGCAGGCTCAGCAAAAAGAGCAGCACCGTTGCAAGTGCGCGGTTGTCGACGACTGACCTCACGTATTCAAAGAGTCGATCGGGCACCTCGAACGCTTGCCTATCGTCTTTTGTCATATCAAGATCCTCACAAGCGAAAAGCGTTATTCGATGATGTAGCCGACGCCCCAGACGTTTTTGATAAAGCGCGGCTTTTGTGCGTCGTCGCCGATCTTTTCGCGCAAGTGGCGAATGTGCACCATCACCGTATTGTTGGAGCCGGGCATAAAGTCCTCGTTCCATACCGCGCGGAACAGGTCCTCCACGGCCACCACACTGCCGCGATGCTCGACCAGATACAGCAAGATTGAATACTCGGTGGGTGTGAGGCGTACCGGTGCACCGTCCACCGTCACGGAACGAGCGTCGCGGTTAATCTCCAAGCCGTCGAGCTGAATGGTCGGCGACTCGGCCGCCTGTGCACGGCTACCGTAGCTGGTGTAGCGGCGAAGCTGAGCGTGCACGCGCGCGATGAGCTCCAGCGGACGGAACGGCTTAACCACGTAATCGTCCGCGCCAAGCGAAAGGCCCCCGATCTTGTCTTGCTGGGCATCGCGCGCCGTCAGCATGATCACGGGATAGGTATGGCTGGAACGGATCGTACGCAGCAGCTCAAACCCATCGATATCGGGCAGCATGACATCAAGCAGCGCCAGATCGAACTCCTGCTCCAAAATCGCCTTGGCAGCATCGGCCCCGCTATAGGCAATCTGGACGTCAAAGCCTTCTTTTGTAAGGTAGATGCCAACTAGGTCGACAATGGCCTTCTCGTCATCAACTACCAGTATGCGCTCGTTCATGCGTGCTCC
>CABUHP010000006.1 GCA_902491415.1 uncultured Collinsella sp. | reverse complement strand
CGCCGAATGCTCGCCATCGAAATTTATCGGTGGCCCACTTCAGACTGTAATGGGTGGTTGGCTGCGAGCATGATATGGATATCAGCGGCGATTTCTCCATCTCGGTAAATAAAAATGGCTTCAAATTCAGTATCGGTTCGAACTTCGAGGTAGCAACCCTGTTCAACGATTTTCTTACACTGACACCCATGTCATGAGCAAGGATAACTAGCCGGTATAGAGTCGCTTGAGCGGGTATGCGTCTGTTCAAGTGACCCATCGATTTGTTTAAGAAATAGTTAAACTACGAAACAAACGGCACGTGGGTAACTCACGACTCAGCGAGAGTAAAAGGAATAGGAGAAGAAGGTTCATGTTTTGCCCCAAATGTGGCAGCAAGATTGGTGATGATGCGCGGTTCTGTACCGAATGCGGTCTGCCCTTGGGCGGGCTCTCGGGCAAGACTGCGGCCGAGGAGGGGCCCAAGGCCGAGCCGTCGGAGCGAGAATCATCGTCCGCTGAAGTCATAATGGAACCCACAGATACCGAAACGGACTCTGCGATAGGATCCGCGAATGCCGAGTCCACAGCAGAACCGAGCCCCGAGCCGGTCTCGAAGACCGCGAATAGCGGTCACTCCCAGATGTACAACTTCTTTATGCAACGCTGTCAGGTCGGTAACCGCCTAGTGCCGCAGTTTGCTATCATGATCGCCGCATTTATCGCCGCGGCAGGCATCGCTTACGCTGCTTTCATGCTCTACAAGAACGTCATTGAGCCCAATCTCCAGCAGCAATCCGTGCAACAGGAGCAAGCGACCGAAAGGCCCAAGAAGGACGAGAGAGCGGTCGAAGAAGTTGTCTATACGTTGGAGGCAAAGTCATTGACGGTGTCTGCTCCGGTCGACCCTATGCTCGAACAGGGCGAGCGGAGGGACATGGAATGGTCCTATCCGCAACTTAAGAGCTCCACCAAAGACGACGTTGCAGACAAAATTAACAAGGCGATTCTCGAGCCCCTTCAAATTGACGCGGAGCGAACAAATCGAGCATCAGATAATGAGCAATCAGATGCTGAGTTGTACCCCGACGGCGAATTTCCCTGCATATCGAGAAACGTGACGGTAACGTACATGGATGAGAACTTTTTCTGTATCCGTGACGAGCGCTATTCGACGGGATGGGGTCCGCATGGCGGCACGGTTGTGACTGGTGTTATTTTTGATTTGCATACGGGTGATACTGTTAGTCCTCAGGACATGTTTGGCATTGATACCGAGGATCTTGCCAGTTCCATGAGTTCGGCAGTTTGGCCGTATCTTACGGAAATGGGCAGAGAACATCCGTCTGATTACAATTCGATGCTCATGCGGAGTAATTCTTCGGACTATTCAATCAAGGGCTCAACGTGCTTGTGTGTGACATCCAAGGGACTGGTGTATCACACCGAAGACTATGAGCTCGGTACTTTTGCGGACGGCAATTGCGAGATTTTGGTTGCGTCCTGGGATGATGAGTCTCAAGTGGGGTCCGAAGTAACCCCTGATGAGGTCAAGGACGGTACAACGGTGAAAGTCGATAAGGAGGACTAACATGTTCTGTCCCAACTGTGGATTTGAGCTTGATGGCGATTTGCGATACTGCACCGAGTGTGGCCATGCACTCGAAGATGCAAAGGCGGTGCTGAACTCTGCCGGCAACGAAGTGGCAGAAGAGCCTTCCGTTATCAATGAGGCTGCGGAAGAGATTTTCGCTAGTGACGAAACGGAGAAGGAGCCTTCCGCCGGTGCCGAGGCGGGGGAGGAAAAGTCGCCCGTGGAGAGCGAGCCCGTAGCGGACGAAGAAGACGACCGGCCCAAGGACGACGTGTCGTCCGATGCAACGCCTTCGATTCAAGCCGTGCGCGCCGACCGGCCAAAGCCGAGCAATCCGGTCGCCAAGCCCGTCGCGGCGCCAGCCCCTGCGCCTGCGGCGAATGTATCCGCACAGAAAAAGGAGCCCAAGGCGCTCTATATCGTTGGTATCGTCGTTGGTCTGGCAGTCATTGCCATCTTTAGCTATCTGCTGTTCTTTAGCAAGTCCGGCGACGTTGCCCATTACGGCCAGGACAAGGCCATCGTGGTGGCCCAAGAATCCAAGATTACCCCGACCGACGCAAAGGGCGAGAAGATCAAGAAGTACTCGGTGACCCTGAACGGCGACAACGGCTACAGCACCAATGCTGAGGTTAAGGGTGACGAGGGCTTCACGGTAAGCCAGTTTCCCGATATCAAACCGGGAAAATATACCCTCACCGTTAGGGACTCCAAGTCAAAAGTCGAGTGGGGCATTCCCGTCAAAGTCGTCGATAACTCTAAATCCACTGATGCCGTAAAAGAGGTTTCCCTCGAGGTGCCTAAGGCCAACGAGGCCGATACAAAGACAGGCGAAGGCGACAAGAAGGATGGAGGCGCCGCTGCGGACAATACCGCTGCGTATGCCGCTTACAAGCAAAAGTGCCAGGAATATCTCGCGTGCTATGGAGAGCCACGAATTGTTGAGGCGACTGATTCTGTCTATGCGATGCGGGGGCTTTGTCTTGCCGACCTCGTTGATTTTGATCAGGATGGCCAGCCTGAGCTCTTGACCGTTGTGAACGGTATGAGCGATGACGAATTAAAGAGCGCTTGGAATGGAGATATAGAGGGACTTCAGAAGTCCTACACCGTAGAGGTTTGGTCGGCAGCTGATGGTGGCGTCAAGAGGCTTTACAGTCAAAATTGGCTTGATAACAGCAACGGAGGAACGATGTTTCTTCCGCTGATTAAAGCGGATGACGGCAGCATCCTCGTAAGCCAAAGAACATATGAGATAAGCAATGCGATTACGGCATTGCTTGCTGGCAGGCAGGCTTTGGCTGGGGACAATACTTCGGTATACGGCAAGAAAGGCGATGTTTTTTCGCTTGTAAGCAACTACGAGTCCTGGGGAGTTGCGCCGAGCGAGGGCAATGGCTACGAAGGCTATTATGCGTCGGAGGGCAAGGAAATTTCCGGGACGGACTATAATGCTCTATATCAGCAATTTGGCTATGGGCACAATTACCGGACATACTACTTCCTTGATTTCTCAACCTCAGATTACGGCTCTATTTCGGGGGAATCCCACGTCGATCCCAAACAAGTTGCGGAAGTCACCAAAGATACGCTCAAAAAGGTGGGAATCGAATAAAAACTGAAAGGGGCTTGGAAAACTGTTTCCAAGCCCCTTTCTTATAGTAGTTGCTCGAGTCCAACAAGCCTCGCGCTGCTTGCTTGAGCCGCTCTATTTTGACACGCTTTGGTAAATCCACTCTTGCTAAACAAGTAGCACTGTTTGATCGGCTGGCCCAGCAGCGCGCTGCGTCGCTCGAGTGTTTCAAGAACGTCGGTATCTACGGGCTCGTTTCTCCATTTGCACTCGCCAACGATGAGCTCCCCATCGGCGTCCTCAAGCACAACGTCAATCTCTTCTTGCCGGCGCGTGTTCGGGTTCGTGCCCCACCAAGAGCCGATTGCCTTGGGCAGCACATCCAGCTCGCTCTCAACAACCTGCCGCATCAACCACTGGCGGCACACTTCTTCAAATGCAGGACCCACAAAGGTGGACAAATCATGCTTGGCGATACGCGCGGCTACAGCGGCTCCGAGCCCCTCCTCAATTGTTCCTGCGTACAGTGGAACAAAACGATACCAAAACCTAAACAGGTTATCGCAGATCCGATAGACTACCTGGCGTTTTGTTGCCTTTACAACAGGCGTGACGCGCTCAACGATTCGCAGCTCGATCAATGCGTCGAGCAGTCGCGCGACCTGTGGCGTTGCGAGGTGGGTAACATCGGCAATCTCTTTGGAGCGTACATAGCCGTTGGCAATGGCGGTTATGACGGCATTGTAGATAGCCGGGCTGCGGACCTCTTGCAGCAGATAGTTCTGGGGTTCGGCATACAAAAACGCATCTTGACGCAACAGCGCATGCTCAAGGTTCCATTGAGTGGAACGCGTGCCATCGAGCTGTGATAGATAGAGCGGCATCCCGCCAACAACGGAATACAGCTCGATGACCCTTTCGATGGGTGCATCGGGAAGCATGAGCGCCGCGTCGAAGATGGTGAAGGGGTCAATGCGCAGCTGCATGGTGCGGCGTCCATAAAGAGGGCTTTGGTGTCCTAGTACCTGGTGTTCCATAAAGCTCATGGACGACCCGCAGAGTACGAGGAACAGCTTGCTCGTGTCTTTATGTCGATCGATAAGCGTTTGCAGGCACGAAGAGATGCCCGGATCGCTCTCGGCGAGGTAGGGATACTCGTCAATAATCAGAACGATTCGCTCTGTCTTGGCGTGTTCGAAGACGGATTCGAGTGCAACCTGGATAGAGGGGAACGCTGCTCCTGCGGCGCTATCGCCAAGTATCTCGCGGCTGAGCAGCGCGAGATTTTCGCTTGCAACGGTTTGCTGCCCAGTAAAGAAGATCACATGGGGTTTGCCCTGTGTAAAGGCGTGAAGCAGGCTGGTTTTACCTACGCGACGCCTTCCATAGACTACAGCAAACTGAAAGGAACCCTTTTGATAGGCGGTTTCCAGGGATTCAAGCTCTTCCCGACGTCCAACAAACATGATGTGCCTCGCTCATATACGTATTACTAACATATATATTACTAACACGTATATGAGCAACTTTCCACCCGTCAATCGGATGGAACAGAAATGACAGCGTTTCTACTTAACGTGGCGCTTGAGTCTGGCATAGTCCTGAACTTGCTTTTTGCGCTTGGCGTTGAGGAGGTTGTTGAGGTCGAGCTTCTCGGCGGTGCAGCGTTTGAGTAGCTTGGAGCTGTCAAAGCCGTTTGACTCAATGTCTTCATCCAGATCGTGCTTGAGCTTGGTCCATTTATTGAGCTGCGAGCGCACGTAGGCCGCGGGACGTTCTATCTCGTTGGCGATGTCGCGTACGCTGGTGCCCGCTCCAAACAACTCGCGTATCTTTGCCGTCTCCTTGCGCGTGCGCTCATTTTTGGCATCGGTCTTGCATCGATCGCTGCAGTAGTGCCGTTTGACGCCACGATGCCCGGCAAGTGAATAGGCGCGTCCGCACTGCTCGCAATAGCCAATTTTGACGGTGCTCAGCTTGCGTGAAAAATCAAACCAGAGCCACGAGAGATAGCTGTCAAAGGAGAGGAACCCTGTGGACTCGTTACCCTGGAACACATCCACGTGCGCGCCCGAGAGATGCGAGATCACGAGCGCCTGCACCAAAGCGGTGAGTGCATCGCGGTCATCGTTTTCAAGTTCTTCGCGGCGCTCCTGGATATCTGCTTGAGGGTCGATTACATAGAAGCTCTCCTCGCTATTGCTGACCTTGAGCCGCGCTGAAATCTCCGAGCTGGAGTCTTCGTCCATGTAGAACATCGCCTGCAAAACACTGAAGTCATTGGCGGTGAGCTCGTGTTCAAAAGAGAGCACGTTGAGTGCAACGAGGGATTCTTCCTCGTCGATCATAAACATAAAGGCGTAGAAATATCCCGCATCGGATTCGATTTTGCGCACGATGGGCAGGCTTTTGAATGAGTCGGTATAATCACCGCCCGCCCTCAGGATAGTGGTGTAGATCTTGAAGGATGACCCGTTTGCCGCGCAGGTCACCACTGATTTCTCGATTCTTTCCAATGCGGAGACCTTTGCGATGGTGCAGCTCCCGTTGAGGTATTCCTGGATGCGCATGGCAATAAGTGCTGCCATCGCGGCATTGGCCCAATCGCGTACGGATTCTATTGCGTGCTTGCCAAAAAGCGGCCCGGTCTGTTCGGCGTAATCAAGTACGTTAAAGAGGCTTGCGCGGAAGGGCTGCTCTTTAACGGCGGTGGGTTCGATGCATGATGCCAGCCTGATCAGATCGGCATGGCGCTCGCTGTGTGCGGGCCCTTCGTTGCTCTTGTTGCCGGCCAGCTCGGTGGGCATGTAGAGTTCAAAGACAAGCTGGGCCTCGCCAACGGGCCTATTGGGTTCGTTCTCTATGAGGTTGACTTTCTTAAACGGAATCGAACCTTCAACGGTGCGTGTTTGGGAGAACTCAAACATTGTTACCCCTGTCTCTAGCTGCAGGTTTAATAGCGTAGCACGTTTAGGAAAATTACCCGGTCAAAATCTCTATATCGGATAAACGACAAATCGTATCTTGTGATCGTCAAGAAAAGGGGTAACGAGAAAGGACCCGATTATGCATTGCAAACAGTGTGGAGCAGAGATTAACGACGGCGCCAAGTTCTGCGGCGTGTGCGGAACGCCTACGGTCGCGGCTGCGGCCAGCGCGGTGGGGGATGCGATTTACGTCGAGGCCCAGCCGATTGAGAGCCAGTCTGTCGAGGCTCAGTTTCAAGCGGCGGAGGATGCAGAGGCCGCTGCTTGCCTGCAGGATTCGCTTCACGAGTCCATCGGGTCGCTTGGGCGAGCAGCGGTGATTTCATTGCTCTATGTGCTCTTTTTCAATTACGTGCTGGGAGGTGGCTCGCTGGGACTTAACAATATGATTCCGCTGGCGCTGCTTCTGATTGGTCCCTGGAAGGTGATTATCTCGCTGTACCGCAGCGGTGTAAGGCTTCCCTTTGTCTATGGTAGCGGCATTATCGGTATCACGATTATGCTAATCGAGCTTGTGGTTCTCGTGGGCCTTCCTGTCGTGGTTCTGATGCTTTTTTACTGGTTGGGCAGCGTGATTCACGGGGCGGTTCCTGTTATTCCCGAATCGGTTCCGATGACGATCGTGGCGCTCTGGCCTATTGCCTCGGTTGCCAACATCATCTTCAAGGCAATCAAGCTGCACATGGCTCGCGCCTAGCAAGTAGCCCGTCGCATGCCTTCCGCGTGGGGTCAGGCGAATTTGAAAGGTGAAAGAAAAGGTTTACAGTCGAGAAAATTGCTCCTGGGCCTTTTCTGTTTGCAGGCTGTGGGCTATCGTTTCGATATGCTGAAGTTCTAGGGGGATTTATGTACTGTGCAAGCTGCGGGGCAAAGATCAAAGACGGGGCGCGATTCTGTTCTGCATGCGGAAAACCGTTGGATGTGGATGATGCGCCGGCGAATGCTCAGCAGCCGCTTCCTTCAGGTACACCAAAGGCGTCTGCTGATAGAAAAGCGACAAGCGATCCTGCTGTATCTCGCGCAGAGGGCCCTTCTCCGGCGCCCTCTGATCATATGTCCTTTGCGGCCTTTATGATGCAGCGTCGGCAGATCGGCCGTTTTGCTGTGCCTACGTTTGTCACCATTCTTGCAGCAATCATCTTTACCGCTGGTGTCGCTTACGCCCTGGTCAAAGCTTACGAAGCCTTTGTGCTGCCTCAAGCGCAGCAGCAGGAGCAGCCGGCTGCAGTCGAGGAGAAGTCGTCTAAAAAGAAGGTCGCGGCAACAAACAAGAAAGCACGCAGGGCTTACGAGGGCGTGGTTGCGCGTTACGAGGACTTTGCGAGCTATTGCGAGCAGAAGGGGGCTGGTGCTGCCAGCTACGACGACTGGGCCCAGGGACGCGGTGGTGATTCTGGACTGGGGCAGATATTCGTTTATAACAACCAGACTGCCCCCGGCTTTTTAAGCTACTACTATGCTTTCGATGATTTGAATGGCGACGGAATTGACGAGCTGCTTGTTGGGTTTGTCGATGCGCAGAACGATATTTCGGCGATTGTGGGTGCCTACTGCTTTGTTGATGGAGAGGCCGTTTCGGTTATGCCTTCGTCAGAGATGGTAGAAGGCTCCAGCAATATGACGAATCAGTACGACGGTTTTATTGCTCAGGGTGAGAGCCAAGTCATTACTGTCTGTAAGGACGGCATCGTTAAATTTACTTGTAGTCAGGATTGTAACCAGGCAGATTTCTATATTTCGCTTACTGCAAAGGGTCCTGAGGTCGTAGACGCGGTGCAAATTCAAAATAAGGAATTCGATAGGCAGAATGGCGCCTACTTGGTGAGGACCGTTGAGGATGGTGGCAAACCGCAGGAGGCGATGGTCCAGGGGCGTGAGGAAGCGTGCAGAATTCTTGACGAGCTCGCCGGGAAGTATCCGGAGGCCGACATTGAAATGCCGTCCGCAAGCAGCGATATGTGGAAGGCATTCAAAGGGGTGGAGCCTTCGGAGGGCTCTTTGAAGGACGGCTCTGGCACTGCGGACGATCGATCTGGCGCATCTCAAGCACCATCTGAAGCGGCATCCGATAGCAGCGACGATGGGGAGGCCGCTGCGCGCGGCGATGGTGTGATCGCCGACATGGATGCGTTCATTGCAAACGCCAAGCGCGAGTTGATTGTGCCAGATGACGCCTCTATTACGTTCAAGGTCGCTGATAAGCCAAACTATTGGGAGGGGGCGGCAACGTACGTTTGGTACGTCGAGTTTTATAAAGACGGAAAGGTCGTAGCGTCTGCGGAATGCGGCTCCGAAGGGTACCCATGTCGGTCGATTATGGCCTATCACGAGAGCTGGTAGCTTTAGCCGAGCCGTTTTGGCATTACAGCGCGCGCAGCTCTTATACCTTTCCCCTTGTTCCATCCGACGAGTTTAGTTGCGGCTAAAACGGACGTTACGAAGAGCTGACCGAGAGGCCGAACGCGCTCGCCCGCTCAGCGGATATGCCCCAAAAGGGCATCTGGGGTTCGAACCCTCCCGGTTCTTCGTCAGTTGACCAAAGGTGCGACATTATTGCCGCTCATCGGGGGTGGCTAAATGAGATGACTTGAGGGCTATAATTAGCCAAGCTAAGTTGGGGACAGATTGAGGCGCACAGGCTTTCGATGCGCCTGTCGACTCGGCAGTTCACAATTTATTAGACACGCGGAACGCGTGGTTTGGGATTAACGAAAGGAATCAGCATGTCACTGTTCCATAGCGATAACGAAAAGGAAGAAAAGCACAGCGGAATTCTCGGTGCCTTTTCTGTCGACAATATCAAATGGGAGCCTGGCAACGACGAAGATGCCTCGCTTGTCTCATTCCGCTATCCCTACGAGGATTTTCCCAACGGGTCCTATCTTCAGGTTGCGCAATCGCAGATTGCCGTTTTTACCAACAATATGGGGGCGGGCAGTTCTACTGACGCTACGGGTGCCGGCGATTCTCAGGTAAGCGTGTTTGTCGGTCCGTGCAAGATCAAGCTCGACACGGGAGACAGCCGATTCGCCCCGTTCCGCAATGCCGCCCATTCGCTTACCGGCGGTAGCTCGGCGTTTCATTCCGTTGTGTACTTTATCAATACTAACTACATGAACGAGCTGCGCTGGGGCACGACCGAGCCCATCATTGTCCAAGACCCTGAGGAAGACGTCAACGTTCATGTTCGCGCCTTCGGTTTGTTTGGCGCGCATATCGAGCAGAATGACTCGAGCCTGGTTCCCATTCAGGTGAGGAAGTTCCTCGTTAAGGTCGTGGGCACGCGAGATCGCTATACGCGAGAAGAACTTACTTCCTTTATGCGGGCAAAAATCCTTGAGTATGTTCCTGACCTGCTTGCCAAGGCGATTGTTGACCAGGAGGTTTCCGTTCTTAAAATTGCGACGCATCTGAGCGACTTCTCGTCTCAGATGCAGGGCAAGCTCGTTAACTATTTCGATGAGTTTGGTCTCACGCTCGATAACTTCTCGTTCAACAGCATCAAGCCCTTCGAAGAGGATCTTGCTGCCATCAACGAGATGAAGATCCAGCGTAAGCGGAGCATTCTCGAGGCGCAGGGTAACGCTGCCCAGATGGACATCGAGTCCGAGGCACTTGCCAGGAAGCGTGCGCGCGAAGGCTACAACTATCAGCAGGAGCGCGGCATGGACGTAATGGAGAGTGCTGCGGGCAATGAGGGGAGTGCCGCATCGGGCCTCATGGGAGCCGGCATGGGACTCGGCATGGGCGTTGGCATGGGCGGTGCATTTGGAGCTGGCTTCTCCAACTTGGCCAACCAGGCCATGGGCGCTGTTGCTCCCATGGTTGGAACGGCTTCCGCGTCCGCAGGTATGCAAAACGGTCCCGTGTGTCCCAGTTGCGGAAACGTTAATCCGATGGGTGCTAAGTTCTGCCTGGAATGCGGACAAAAGCTCGAGCAGGGTGTTGCGTGTTTGGCGTGTGGGCATCTTAACCCGGTCGGTGCCAAGTTCTGCCTGGAATGCGGGAACCGGTTGATCTCGCCAAGGTGCCCGAGCTGCGGAGCCGAGTTGCCCGAAGGGACCAAATTCTGCCCCGATTGTGGAACTAAGATCCAATAAGGAGAAACAAAGATGAACGGTTCTGTTAAACGTGTCATTTTGGGCGAGGCAATCGTCTTGGTGGCATGGCTTGTAATCATGTTTGTCTGCAAAAACGCGCTGATGAACCCTATCGTCTTTGCTATGTCGCTTGGCTTTGGGGTTTTGGCTTTTGCGGCGGCTTCGATTTCGGCTGCCATGTCCGATAAGCAGTCCACGGTCAAAAGCACGACCGAAATCCATTATTTGCCGGTCGCATCCAGCTGTGCCTACTTTGTCGTTGTCCTTCTGGCCAACACGTACTTTGTGTTTGCGGCATATGGGTGGGGCGGCAGCACGATTCCAGTCGTCGTAAACGTTGTCCTTCTTGCTGTGCTTGTCCTTGTGCAGATGGGTCTAGGCTTCAATGGCCGCCAGGTTGACCAAAAGGTTGCTGCCGTGGCCGCAAAGACGGTTCAAACGGCGCAGTTCGGATCGTATGTGGGACAGCTCCTCGCCGTGGCGCAGGACGCTCAGGTCAAAGCCGAACTCAAAGCGCTTAAGGATGACATCTCCTTCAGCTCCAACATGTCGCAACCCCATGTTCAAGAGATCGAGCGACAGTTCTCCGCCGCGCTTGAGGCGGTCTCGAATTCCATGAGTGCCGATGAGCCGGCAGATGTTACGGTTGGCCTTGTCCATGATGCGCGCAATATCTGGAAAAAGCGCAATGCGGCGCTGACCGCTGTCAAATAAGGGCTCGCGCTGCTTTTTGCCAGGGCACTTTGATGGTTGAAGTGGGGGAAGCTATTGGAAATCAACGGTATAACTTGTGAGGGCTGCGGCAGCACCGATGTCGAGTTTGACCCCGCAACTCGAAAGGTTCATTGCAACCAGTGCGGTCGCGAGATGTACTATTCGCGGGCGCGTCTGGGGGCCACGGGCAAAATCGCGTTTGCCAAGGACAATGCCATCAAGTTTTTTAAGGGTGGTAACTTTCCGGAGGCCCGCAAATTTGCCGCGGACGTGCTCAATATGATGCAAGACAACGCGGCAGCACAGTTTATGGTTGCGTACTGCGATGAGTTTTGCGAAGGTCTTTCGGGTTCGATGACGGTTTTCTTTAAAAGGGCCGAAGATATCCCTCTCGAATATGACGAAGTGCGTGACTTGATCGACTTGTTTGAGTCGACGCTCTACAACATGCGTGACTTTGAGGTTCAGATGGTATCGCTCGTGGTCGCCAATATGCAGAGCATGGAGGATCGGTCTCGGCTTGAGAGCTTTATCGATGCTGTGTGCCCGTTCTGCATAGCGCGGTATGCTTCGGAAGACTTTATGACCGCAGAGCGGGAGAGCTTCTATCAAGATATCGCCGCCAACTGCAACATACCCAAGACGTGTCTCGCACTACTCAAGGGCATTAGAGAGAACCCCGGGTCCCCCTATAAAACTGGTTCGTTTGCGTTACGAAGAAGGACCTCGTACTTTCTCGAACACTATGTGGAGCCCGTCGGGCGCATCGTCAATTCGATGAAGGCAAGCCAATACAAACAGAAGTTTCTCGTGGCCTATCAGCAGGTGTCCGAGCAATACCGAAGCATGGCCTCTCAATAAAGCGGATGGCGGGTGCTTACTCGCTTAAAGCTATTGGATGATCTAAACAGTTCAAACTGAAAGGTGGTACAGATGAGTGATTCGGGATTAGATACTGCCCTTATCGAGCGCAGGATCGCCGCTATTGGAACAAAAGTTGACCAGATGACCACGAAGGTCGATAAGGTCGAATCCCAAATGGAGGAAGTGCGGAAGGACCTTAAAAAGCTCCGAAAGGACTTTCTCGAGATGATGCTCGAACAGCGTCGTACCGCCGCACTTGAGCAGGCGACTACGGAGCTCGTGAGCGTCCGGCAGGAGATGGACAAGAAGTTCGGCAACTACTCGGTGGTTCGAAACACCATGGTCGGTATTCTCCAGGCAACCGATGCAGCGCTCGTGCGCAAGGCGACGATTTCGACGGTCTCCGAGGAGTTAATGATTTCTACCCCGGACTACTGGCTGGCGCCTGTCCTGGTTGCCCTTGCGGCATGGATCAACAACAACCGAGATCTTGCGGAGCGCGCAATACGTGAGGCTGTCAAACGTGACAACGAGCACACGTCGCTTGCGATGGCTCTGATTTGCAGACGTAATAACCGCACGGCCACGTGCTACGAATGGCTCGCACGCTACTTCTCGACGCAAAACGCCGCCCGTATTGATGCCGATGCGATGGTCTACATTGATGCCTATATCAACGGCATCTTCGGAACCGACGAAAAGCACCTGTGCGATGACTATATGGCGGGCTGGATCGAGCAGATCAGAAATCAGAGCCCTGAGTTCGAAAACGAGCAGTCTAAGTCATGGGCGGAGTATTTTATCGGCTACGAGGAGGATATGAGTTCGAGATATCCGGCGCTCAAGGTGGTGGTCAAGGAGTTTGACTACATCAATAAGTATCTCGGAAAAGTCGAGGCAATCGAGAGTATCTCCAATGACTTCGCCGCCCTCAAAGCTTCCGATGTTGACGAGAGGACGCTTGCCGAGCAGGTTGACAGGCATCTGATGGAGCTCGTTAACTCCGATGACTCCAAGGAGCGAAATTTGCGCCGCCAGGAGGAGTATCTTCTTGCGGTCAAGGCGTTTGGCGGAGACGTGGAGCGCGCCCGAGAGATCGTCAATCGTCGCCGTGATGAGAAGCGTCAGCAGACGATGAATATCATCGACCAGATGACACGCTCGATGCGCGACCAGAGTGCGTCTGTGGATGTGCATAAGAAGAAGACCGCGATTCAGTTTTTGGGCTCCTATATCAACGGTGGTTTCAACCGGTATCGCAAGAGCGATATCCCCGAATTTCCGCAGGCGATCACCCTTGACTTCGACGGATGGACAAGCAAGGCGGTTACCGGCGATGAGGGTAATGCGCTGCGCGGCGATTATGTTCGCTATGTCGGTGAAGAGAAGAAAAAGGAGCTCGCTGAGCTTGATGTCAAGGTTGCGAAGGGCAACAAGAGCCACAAGATAGCGGCCGTTGTCCTCGCTGTTTTGGGAGTAGCTCTCTTTGCATTTGTAAACCAGGTTATTGGCATTCTGCTTCTTGCGGGGGCTGGCTATTGTCTAGTAAAGACGGGCCTCTCGAGCAAGCAGCGCGCTGCGGAGGCAGAAGAGATTGAGGCCAAATACTCCAAACGCATCCAGGAAGGCTGTTCCGAGATCGATCTGGCGCTTAATCAGTGGAAGAGCGCGAAGGAAGCGGCGGCCGAGCGCAGCGACCTGCTTAAGCTCGATAAGGTTGCCTAGCCGATAGGATTGACTCGATAACCATGAACGGAGTGAAATAGATGACTGATGAAGTGACTGATTTCGACCATAACGATGCTGCGATGCAGGACTTCGATGCATTGAGCGAGCTCGATAGTCTGTTTGAAGAGGACGAGCGACTGAAGCAAGCTGAGAACAATGTTTTGACTCAAAATCTCTCAGGCTTTGCAAACTGCTTTCCCGATTGGGATTTGCATCCGCCGGTAGCGTAGAAAAGCGCTTGAAACACAAGCTGCGATCATTTGGAAACATCGATGTTTCTGCGGGCTAGAAGCCATGGGACTTTTGGCCCGCTGTCTTTCATATGCCGGTCGGCGGCATAGGGCATCAACCGTATTCTAGGTTCTTGGACGCCAGGCCGACTCGCTTCGGATCGGGCGCTACACCAACTTTCTCGAGACTACCAATCTGACAGGGCCTCGTCCGCGTGTGGACGGGGCCCTTTTGCGTGGCCTTTTATGTCTGCTATACTGCTAGCAAGTAGAGAGGAGCCGCTATGGGTACAGCAACGGTGCAGCTCAATACGCGAATCGATCCTATGCTCAAAGCTGGTGGCGATGCGGTCCTAACTCGCAATGGGTTGGGGCCGAGCGATGCTATTCGTGCGCTTTGGGTCTATCTTGTCGAGCATCAAGCGTTGCCGGGATTTATGCTGGCGGATAAGCGTGAGCTGCCCCGTGCGGAGGGCCTGGCCGAGCAGGGGTGTGGCCTAGCTTTTTCCTCGTTGGGGCTAAGCGCTTCGGATTTTGCGCCAGCTGAATCGTCTGCGGAAGACTGGGATGCCGTACGCGATGATATGTATGACGCGATGATTGCCGACATGGAGGCGAATTGCCGATGATCGAGGCAAAGCACCTGCTTGTGGATACGAATGTGTGGCTTGATTATTACTTGCAAGAGGGGGCATTCCACGAAGCGAAGCGCCTGGTGGAGCTTGCCGAGGCGGGAAAGATTGACCTTCTGTACGCGCCGACGACGGCAAAGGATGTGTTCTACATTTTGCCTCGGCGCCTAGCCCGGCGGAATGCGAATGGGATTAACGTGTCGTTTGCCTCGGCGTCGTGGGCCTGCATTGAGCACATGATGCAGGTGGCGACGGCCTCTCCGCTTTCGTTGGCAGAGTGCGAAATGGCGCGCATGCTTGGCAAGCGCATGCCGGATCTTGAAGACAACCTCATCATCGCTTCGGGCGAGACGGCAGATGTTGACTACGTAGTCACGAGTGACCGACGCATGCTGGAGGCAATGCCCGAGGTTTGCCTGACGCCCGTGCGTGCGCTCGAGATGATCGAGATCCTCGACTAACCTTGCCTGTCTCGTTTCGCTATCATATGGGGCATTGTGAACCTCATGCAACTTTGGAGGACGGTATGGCGGATAACGCCGAGATGCTATTCTCGCCCGAGCTGGTGTTTTTTGATTGGGAGTGTGCGACGCCGGATGAGGTGTTTGCGCAGCTCGAGGACGAGCTCGCTCCGCGCGGCTACATTGCCGAGGGTTGGCTCGACGCCGTCCGCACGCGCGAGGACGCCTATCCCACGGGTCTCGCTATGCCGGCGGCAAACATCGCCATTCCGCATACCGATCCGGGATTTGTGGCCAAGCCCTATATCGCGGTGGTAAAGCCCGCTGCACCTGTGACGTTCAACGCGATGGCGGGTATGGGCGCCCCGGTGCCGGCGCAGATTATCATCAATCTGGGCATTGCCGAGCCGGGCGGCCAGGTCGAGGCCCTGCAAGCGCTTATGAATATCTTTATGGATGCCGACGCTGCAGCCGATGTACTCGGCCAGACCACGCCGCAGGGCATGGTCGACGCCATCCGCCGCCGCTTTTAAGGCCGGCACTTGGGGGCTGTCCCTAACTGTCGGCAGAAAAGGAACGTCCCTAACTGCCAACTGCCAGACCTGTCCCCTTTGCACCAAAATGGTGCAGATTAAACCGTCTCCCATGCACCAGGTGTGTCTCGGGGGCTGCGTTGTGACACAATGGCGTTTGTTCGATTCGTGATGTGAAAGGCCAAACATGGCAAACAAGAAAAAGAACCCCGAGGTCGCGCCGACGCCCGAGCAGCAGGCCCGCGCCGCCTCCAGCTCTCGCAAGAAGCAGCGCAAGACGTACGCGTCCAAGACCGTCAAGATTGTCCTGGTGGTCATCGGCGTGCTGGCGATGCTGCTCTCCGTCTCGGCCATGGCGTGCTCCGGCCTGATGTCGCAGACCGAAAGCGCCAGCTCGGGCTACAAGCTCACCGGCGGCGTTGCCGCCACCATCAACGGCACCAACCTCACCGAGGATACCGTGACCAAGCAGATCATGAGTATGCGCACGTCCTATGGTTATACCAAGGACAAGGATTGGGCGCAGTACCTGGTCAACAACGACCTTACGCCCAAGAAGTACCGCAAACAGCTCATCGATTCCTACGCGCAGCAGATTCTGCTTCAGCAGGCGCAGAAGGAAAACGGCGTGACGGTGTCGGACAAGGAGGTCGAGAAGGCTTGGAAGGACGCGTGCAAGAGCGCGGGCGGCGCCAAGACCTTTAAGAAGACCCTTAAGACTTACGGCTACACCGAGGACACCTATAAGAGCTCGCTCAAGGAGAGCCTGGCGCAGCAAAAGCTCAAGGAAGCCGTGGCGCCCACCAGCAAGCCCAAGGACGGCGAGATCGTCGATTACATCAACGAGAACCTGTCGAAGTACAACGATGCCCGCCGCTCGTCGAACATCCTGATCAAGGTCGATTCCGACGCATCCGACGAGGACAAGGCTGCCGCCAAGGCCAAGGCGCAGGAGTGCTTGGACAAGATCAACTCCGGCGAGCTGAGCTTTGAGGACGCCGTGGAGCAGTATTCCGACGACACCGGCTCCAAGGAGAAGAAGGGCGACGTAGGCTGGGACAAGCTCACCACTTTTGTCGATAGCTACCAGACGGCGCTCGAGGGGCTCAACAAGGGCGACGTGAGCGACGTGGTCGAGTCGACGTATGGTTACCACATCATCAAGTGCACCGACTACTTCCATGTCGATAGCCAGGTCGATGACATTAAGCAGGTGCCCAAGGACATCAAGAAGTATGTCTCCAACGTGGTGAAGACGCAGGCAGAGAGCACTGCGTACAGCGAGTGGCTGGAGCAGTACAAGAAGGACGCCGACATCACCGTTAACCCCATGCCCAAAGACGTGCCATACAACGTCAGCCTGAAGGGCGTCACCAAGAGTTCGACCGACGATTCGTCGACGACTGAGTAATCATGGGGCGGTGCTCGCGCGAGTGCCGCCCACGCTATTAGAGAGGATTTGCAGATGACCAACGAAGAGCTGCAGAAGGAAATGATCGCGGCCATGAAGGCCAAGGACAAGGTTCGCCTGTCCATCATTCGCCAGGTTAAGGCCGAAGTGAAGAACATCGAGGTCAACGAGCGTCGCGATGTGACCGAGGAAGACGTCAACAGCATGATCAAGCGTCTGATTAAGCAGACGAGCGAGACGCTGGAGATGTCCATCAAGGCCGGCACCGACCAAGAGCGTACCGACAACCTGACCGAACAGGTCAAGATTCTGGAGAGCCTGCTGCCCGCGCAGGTTTCGGGCGAGGAGCTCGAGGCTCTGATTGAGCAAGTTATCGCCGAGCTGGGTGCCACGTCCAAGAAGCAGATGGGCCAGGTCATGGGTGCTCTGGGTAAGGCTACCGGCGGCAACTTCGACAAGCCTGCCGCGGCAAAGATCGTCGGTGCCAAACTCGCGTAATTTGTTACGCGGTTTTACCAAACCGCGTAACGGCTCGACGCTGCAAACCCGTACACGCGGCAATCTGACGTTCAATTTCAAGGGCGCGACCATAAGGTCTGCGCCCTTTCATTTCACGTCACCTTGCTCGCGTGTACGGGTTTTCGCTAACTTATGCTCAACAAGGGCGGTTGGGCGCTCACTGGGGACAGACTTAAATGAGTGCCCAATGAGTGGGTGGAAGATTGCGGGTTCTTTACGGGGATGTAGTGTGGGCTGCGGAAACGTGGTTCTTTCCGTACAATAGTTCAACTCGTGTAAACGCAGGGAAGGGACATTCATGGCAGACATGATCGAGATCAAGCATCTCAACAAGTACTTTGGCGACCTGCATGTGCTCAAAGATATCAACCTCACCGTCAAGCGCGGCGAGAAGCTCGTAATGATCGGGCCTTCCGGTTCGGGTAAGTCGACGCTCATCCGTTGCGTCGATCATCTGGAGGAGCCCACGTCGGGCGAGGTCATCATCGACGGTACGCCGCTCACCAAAAAGAATCACCTGGAGATGGCCCGCAAGTATAGCTCCATGGTGTTTCAGCAGTTCAACCTGTATCCCAACATGACGGTGCTGGGCAACCTGACGCTCGCGCCCATCAAGCTACAAAAGAAGAGCAAGGAGGAGGCGACCGAGATCGCCATCGCCGCGCTCAAGCGCGTTGGCATGGCGCATAAGGCCGGCGAGTATCCGCAGAACCTCTCGGGCGGTCAGCAGCAGCGTATCGCCATCGCCCGTGCCCTGTGCACCAAGCAGCCCATCATCCTGTTTGACGAGCCGACCTCGGCGCTCGACCCCGAGATGGTCCAGGAGGTTCTGGACGTTATGATCGAGCTCGCGCAGGAGGACATCACCATGATCTGCGTGACGCATGAGATGGGCTTTGCGCGCCAGGTGGCCGACCGCGTCATCTTTATGGAGGACGGCCGCATTCTGGAGGAGGGCACGCCCGAGCACTTCTTCGATAACCCCGAGAACCCGCGCTGCCGCGAGTTCCTGTCCAAGATTCTGCACTAGGCGCGGTGATGGACATGACGGATATGACGAGGGCGGCCGTGTCGCGCCGTCACTTTTTGCAGCTGGCTGGCGCCGGCATGCTTGCGCTGACGGGGGCCGCGCTTACCGGTTGCGGCAACTCTGCCAGTGGTGAGGGCTCCGACAAGGGGTCCAAGCTTGCGGCCATCAAGTCGCGCGGCCATCTGAATGCCGGCGTTAAGAAGGACGTTCCCGGCTATGGCTATTACGACACCGCCAAGGGCCGTTTTGAGGGCATGGAAGTTGATTTGTGCTACCAGATCGCTGCTGCCGTCTTTAGCGTGAGTTACAAGGAGGCCCGCGCCCAGGAGCTTGTCGAGTTTACCGATGTAACGCCCAAGACGCGCGGCCCGCTGATCGATAACGGCCAACTCGACGTGGTCGCGGCGACCTACACCATCACCGACGAGCGCAAGAAGAGCTGGGATTTCTCGACGCCGTACCGCACCGACTACGTGGGACTCATGGTCAAGAAGCGTTCGGGCTTTACCTCGATTGAGGACCTGGACGGCAAGGTCATCGGCGTGAGCCAGGGTGCCACCACGCAGGGCCTGATCGAGCAGATGATCAAGGACAACGGCTTTAGCTGCAAGCCCGAGTTTAGGGCCTTTAGCGGCTATCCCATCATCAAGAGCTCGCTCGACGCCGGCAATATCGACGTCTTTGCCATGGACCGCTCCACGCTGGCCGGTTACATGAACGAGACCGTTGAGCTGTTGCAGCCCGAGGTCAAGTTTGGCGAGCAGGGCTACGGCGTGGCGACCAAGAAGGGCTGCGACCTTTCGGCCGTGGTCGATCAGGTGATTTGCGATCGTCTGGCCGACGGCTGGCTCGACCAAGAGGTCAAGACCTGGGGTCTTGTATAGGCGCATCGTCCAAGGAAGGAATCAAATGCTCGAAGGATTATTTGACGCCGACCGTTGGTCGACGACATTTCAAAACATGGGGCCCTTCTGGGAGGGCTTTGGCGTGACGCTACAGGTGGTCGTTGCCGGTCTGCTGCTGTCGCTGGTGCTGGGCACGCTGCTGGGTGTGTTCTCTACCACCCGTTCGCGCGTGCTGCGCGCCATAAGCCGCGTGTACGTGGAGTTTTACCAGAACACCCCGTTGCCCGTGCAGGTGCTCTTTATGTACATGGCCGGTCCGCAGTTTTTGCAGGCCATAACCGGTGCCGACCAGCCGGTGCGCATCGCGCCGTTCGTGCTGGGCTTCTTGGGTGTGGGCCTGTATCACGCGGCCTACATTTCGGAGGTCATCCGCACTGGTATCGAGGCGGTTCCGCGCGGTCAGATGGAGGCGGCCCA
>CABUHP010000005.1 GCA_902491415.1 uncultured Collinsella sp. | reverse complement strand
CTTTCGACGGTGCCCGAGAACAGGCGACCCTGCTGCGGGATGTAACCAATGCGGTGGCGCAGCTCGGAAAGGGTCATGTCGCGCACGTCGATACCGTCGAGCGAAATGCTGCCGCCCGTGACGTCGTACAGGCGCGGAATTAGCTGCACGAGCGTGGACTTGCCCGAGCCCGTGGAGCCAATGATGCCGAGCATCTGACCGGCATGCGTGGTGAAGTTCACGCCGCTGATGACATCGGCGCGGGCATCGGGATACTGGAAGCTCACGTCGCGGAAGGTGAGCTCACCGCGTGGCGCGCTGGTCGCAGGCAGTTTGGGCGAGGCAGGGTCGTTGATGCTGGTGGGGCAGGTGATGACCTCTTCCACGCGTTCGGCTGCGACCTCGGCGCGGGGCAGGATAACCGAAACCATGGTGAGGATCATAAACGCCATGACGATCTGCATGGTGTAGGAGATAAACGCCATCATGTTACCGACCTGCATTACGCCGTCGGACACGCCCTGCGCGCCAAACCAGACGATAAGCACGGTGATGCAGTTCATGACGAGCATCATGAGCGGCATCATAAAGCTCATGGCGCGGTTGGTGTAGAGCTGCGTGGTCATCAGGTCGAGCGACGCCTTGTCAAAACGCTCGAGCTCATGCTCCTCGCGGCTGAACGAGCGGATAGGCATAAGGCCGTCGAGCAGCTCGCGGGCGGTAAGGTTCACGCGGTCCACGTAACTTTGCATCTTTTTGAACTTGGGCATGGTGAGGCCCATGAGCACGCCGACGACGGCCGAGACCGCGATGATGGCAACGGCGATGGTCCACTCCAGGCCAGTATGGTTGGCCAGGACGCGCATGACGGCGACGATGCCCATGACGGGGGCCATCAGACACATGCGGATAAACAAGGTTGCGGCCATCTGGATCTGCTGAATGTCGTTGGTGCAGCGGGTGATGAGCGAGGCCTGGCTAAACTTGCCCACCTCGGCCGGTGAGAAGTGCATAACCTTGTTGAAGGTCTCGCGGCGCAGGTCGCGGGCGATGGAGCAGGCGGTGCGCGAAGCCACGGCTCCGGTCAGGATGGTGGCGACCAGCGACACCAGACACAGACCAAACATCGTGGTCGCCATGCGGCCCAGGTAGGCGTTCTGCACGTCGGCGGGGTCGATGCCCTGTGCCTTGTACTCGTCCTGCACATAGCTCACGGCGCGCTGGGTGACGATGGAGCCCGACATGGAACCCATTTTGTCAGCCATATCGTTGGCGCCCTCGACGAGCTTGTCCTGGACGATTAGGCCGCCTTCAACGCCTAGACGCAGGCTCTTCATGGTGATCTTACCGCCGTCGGCATCAATCTGCTTTTGCATGTTCTGCGCCGCTGCGGCTTTCTGCTGCATCTCGGCGAGCTGCTCGGGCGTCATCGCCGCCATCTGCTCGGGGGTGGGCATGGCCTGAGCGGCGCCGCCATCGCTTGCCTCGGTAGATGCGCCGGTCATGTCGCCCATGGAGTTGGCATCGATGCCCTGGTTGAACGAAAGGACGACGGTCTCGGGCAGGCTCATGATGTCGGCAATCTTGCCGCCGTCGGCGCGCTCCTCCTCGGTGCCCTTGTACGTTCGAATGCCGTTTTTGTCCGCCTTGCTAAACACGGCCTCCACAGCCTTGGCGTCCTTGGTGCTCATAAAGAGTTCGAGGTCGTCGAGCGATTCGGCACGGATGGTGTCGGGCACGGGCGACGCGATGCCGCCTTGCTGCACACCCACGTCGACGATGTCGCTCATATAGGTAGGCAGCGCTAGATCGGCGTTGCAGCTGATTACGATAAGTACGATAGCTGCGAACAGTGCCAGGATATGTTTTTTAAAGAGCTTGAGAATCCTCATTCGGCATCTCTCCTTTCTTGATTGCGGTCGATAATTTCGTTGGCACGTCTAAGAAGGCGCACCATCTCTTGGGTATCTGTTTCGCCGAGCTGCTCGAGGAAGGCCGCGGTGCGGTCCTCGAATTCCCGACGTTTGATTTCGATAACCTGGAATCCTTTGTCGGTCACCGTGACGTGTACGCGACGACGGTCGGTCTTTGAGTGCTCGCGCTCGACCCAGCCCTTGGCCTCGAGGGCGCGCAGGATATTGGCGATGCGGGCGCTCGAGACCCAGGCACGATCGGCGAGTTCGCTCGGCGTGAGCGAGCCGCCGGCGCGCATGAGGGCGCGCATGACGGCCATCTCGCCACCCAGAGCCTGGTCGGCAAAGCGCGAAACGCGCTGGTGCATGCTGCCAAACTCGGTAAAGAGCTGACGCCCAAGCTCATGGAAATCGGTATCTTCCACCGAAAACCCCTAACACTAGAAACTATTTTCGGTGAAAGATGATACCCCCGCCCAAGCATTCCATTCGGTAGATTTCTAGGCATGTCCCAAAAATCTACTTGGCCGCTAGGCAATATTAAGAGTGCATTAAGACTTAAAATCATTCAATTGCTGAAGCGTTTCAAAGAACTATTATGCACGCGGTTAGGCGAGGGGTTGTCACCACCATGACGACTGGGACTCATATAATCGCCACGTGCGATGCTCCAACTTCCCGCAAGGAGACACCTTACATAAAGGGGGATGGAGTCATGGCATTTGACTTCACGGGTAAAACCGCGATCGTTACCGGTGGCACTCAGGGCATTGGCCTCGAGATCGCCAAGGGTATCGTTGCGGGCGGCGGACACGTCGCGCTCATCGCAAGGAACGCTACTAAGGGCGAGGCCGCTGTGGCCGAGCTTGGCGAGGGAAACAAGTTCTATCAGCTCGATGTTGCCGATGCGCCCAAGGCGCGCGAGACCGTCGAGCAGATTTTTACGGACCTGCCGCAAACCAACATCCTGATCAACTGCGCTGGCGTTATCAGCACCAAGAAGTTTGACGAGATCGATGACACCGAGTGGCGTCGCACCATCGACATCAACCTCAACGGTACCTTCACTATGATGAACGCCGTGTACCCGCACTTTAAGGCGGCCCATGCCGGCACTATCGTCAACGTGAGCTCTGTTGCTGGCAAGATCGGTGGCGGCCTGCTCGGCACCGCTGCCTACGCCAGCTCCAAGGCCGGTGTTAACGGTCTGACCAAGGCAGTCGCCAAGGAAGGCGGCAAGTTCGGCGTCCGCTGCAACGCCGTGTGCCCGTCGCTCACGTTGACCGATATGACCTCGATTCTCTCTGACGAGAACTCTCAGCGCATCATCAACGGTATCCCTCTGGGCCGCGCCGCCCAGGCCAGCGAGCCTGCGCAGATGGTGCTGTTCTTCGCTTCCGACCTCGCCAGCTTCGTGAACGGCGAGATCGGTGACTGCGACGGCGGCATCGTCCTGGACGGGTAATACCCCGCGATGATTATTCGGCGACGGCTCCTGCGACTCGGGACCGTCGCCTTCTTTCTGACATAGGCGCGTGCGGCTTCGATTCGCATGCATCCAAAGGAGATATATATGAGTGAATCGACTGCGGTGGAGGCGCCGGCGGCAAAGGAGCCGTTCTTTAAGATGTCCTCCATCCCGGGTGCCAATATTTTGGTGCCGCTTTTGTTGGGCTGCCTGCTCAACACGCTGTTCCCTGACCTGTTCAAAACGCTCGGCAGCTTTACGCTTGGCATGACCCAGCAGGGTGCAGGCCCGCTCGTGGGCGCATTTTTGCTCATCGTCGGTACGACGATTTCGTTTAAGAGTGCTCCTGCCGCCGCTGCCCGCGGCGCCATCATCATCGCCGTCAAGCAGATCGTGGTCGTTGCCGTGTCGCTGCTCATCCTTTATGTGTTCAACGACAACCTGTTTGGCATCTCGGCCATGGTGATGCTGGCCGCTTGCACGGGTGCCAACAACGCTATGTACGCTGGACTGATGGGCACCATGGGCAACGAGGCCGAGCGTGGCGCCGTCGCCATCACCACGCTCGTTGTCGGCCCTCCGGTCACGATGATCGTGCTCGGCGCCGCCGGTCAGGCTCCGATTGGCTGGTCGCTCGTGGGCGCCATCCTGCCGATCGTCGTCGGCATTATCCTGGGCAACCTGTTCCCCAGCTTTAAGAAGATGATGGCACCGGCACTTTCCGCCATCATCGTGCTCGTCTTCTTTGCAATGGGCTCGACCATGACCTTTGGCCAGCTCATTAATGGCGGTCTTCCCGGTATTCTGCTCGGCGTGATCTGTTCGGTGATCTTTGCAATTCCCGTCATCGCGGTCGATAAGCTCACGGGCGGTACGGGTGTCGCAGGTGCGGCCATTTCGAGCTGCGCCGGAGCCAATGTGGCCACGCCTGCTGCCATGGCAAGCGTCAACGGGGCCATGTACGGCGGCGCCGTGCTCGCGACGGCTACGGCACAGGTTGCTGCCTGCGCAATCGTGACGGCTATTTTGACCCCGCTGGTCACCAGCTGGTGCTACAAGCATTTTGAGGGCCAGGGCAACAGCAAGGCAACGACCGACAAGGCCGCCGCAGCCGCCTAATGCCAAGCGGCAATCAAAGCTAAAAACTAGCTACGCCACAGGGCGGCCACGGGGGATACCGTGGCCGCCCTGCAGTTTCTGTAGGGTCTCTGGGACACTTTACCCTGCTAAAGCTGGCATAACAGCTAGAGTGAACGTCGTACAAAGGCAAGGAAAAATACCAAACAAATCGGTGAACGGTAGTTGCTCGCGCTCGCATTTCCTGCGGATTTGTTAAAAACGCCTTTATGATATAAAAAAAGAAACATATAACAGCCCAGATGGAGAGGGTCGCTATGTTATCCTTCACAGACAGGTGAAATCTTGGGTTTAGGGTTGCAGTTCCAAGGTGGACAAACGTTTTTCCCTGCACCAACATGTGGCGAAGAACGGAAGAAGCCGGTAGTGCAAGCCGAAAATTCAAGAATTCAATAAGCAGCGGTGTGAGAGAGCGCCGCATTACACGTAACTAGGAGCGTGGTTACACAATGCAGGAGGCATGGGAAGGCTTCAAGGAAGGCATTTGGACGGGAGAGGTTGACGTCCGAGACTTCATCCAGAAGAACTACACCCCCTACGAGGGCGACGAGTCGTTCCTCGCCGGCCCGACCGAGCGTACCAAGGAGCTGTGGGGCGAGGTTCTCGACCTGCTGCTTAAGGAGCGCGAGCAGGGCGGTGTCCTCGATATGGACACCAAGACCGTTACGGGTATCGTGAGCCACCCCGCTGGCTACATCGATAACGCCCACCGCGAGAAGGAGACCATCGTCGGTCTCCAGACCGACAAGCCGCTCAAGCGCGCGCTGCACGTCAACGGTGGTATCCGCATCGCTTGCCAGGCTGCCAGCCAGCACGGCTACAAGGTCGACGAGAACGTTGTCGAGCGCTACACCTTCGAGCGCAAGACCCACAACGCCGGCGTCTTCGATGTCTACACCCCCGAGATGCGTGCTTGCCGCTCGGCTCACATCATCACCGGTCTGCCCGATGGCTATGGCCGCGGCCGCATCATCGGCGACTACCGTCGTGTTGCCCTGTACGGCGTCGACTACCTGATCAAGGACAAGGAGGCCCAGAAGGCTTCCACCCCGACGGTCATGACCGCCGACAACATCCGCGATCGTGAGGAGCTGCAGGAGCAGATCCGCGCCCTCGGCGAGCTCAAGATGATGGCCGAGACCTATGGTTTCGATATTTCCAATCCTGCTACCAACACGCAGGAGGCCATCCAGTGGATGTACTTCGCCTACCTCGCTGCCGTCAAGGAGCAGAACGGCGCCGCTATGTCCATCGGCCGTACCTCTACGTTCATCGACATCTACGCTGAGCGCGACCTTGCCAACGGTACCTTCACCGAGGAGCAGATCCAGGAGTTCGTGGATCACTTCATCATGAAGCTCCGCATGGTCAAGTTTGCCCGTACCCCCGAGTACCAGGCCCTGTTCACCGGCGACCCGCAGTGGGTCACCGAGTCCATCGGCGGCATGGGTGTTGACGGCCGTACGCTCGTTACCAAGATGAGCTACCGCTACCTGCACACGCTCGAGAACATGGGCACCAGCCCCGAGCCCAACATGACCGTTCTGTGGTCGACCCGTCTGCCCGAGAACTTCAAGAAGTTCTGCGCCAAGACTTCTGTCGCCAGCTCCTCGATCCAGTACGAGAACGACGACCTCATGCGCGTTTACCACGGCGACGACTACGGCATCGCCTGCTGCGTGTCCTCCATGCGCATCGGCAAGGAGATGCAGTTCTTCGGCGCTCGCGCCAACCTGGCCAAGTGCCTGCTGTACGCACTCAACGGCGGTGTTGACGAGGTCTCCAAGAAGCAGGTCGGCCCCAAGTATCGCGCCGTCGAGGGCGATACGCTCGATTACGACGACGTTGTGGCCAAGTACAACGACATGATGAAGTGGCTTGCTGGCGTGTACGTCAACTCGCTGAACATCATTCACTACATGCACGACAAGTACTGCTACGAGCGCATTCAGATGGCTCTGCACGACAAGCACGTGCACCGCTGGTTCGCTACGGGCATCGCCGGCCTTTCCGTCGTGGCTGACTCCCTGTCCGCCATCAAGTACGCCAAGGTCCACCCCGTCCGTGACGAGAACGGCATCATCGTCGACTTCGAGACCGAGGGCGAGTTCCCCAAGTACGGTAACGACGACGACCGCGTCGACCAGATCGCTCACGACGTTGTGCACCAGTTCATGGAGTACATCCGCATGAACGACACCTACCGCAACTCCGTGCCCACGACCTCGGTTCTGACCATTACCTCCAACGTCGTGTACGGTAAGAAGACCGGCTCCACGCCCGACGGCCGCAAGGCTGGCCAGCCGTTCGCCCCGGGTGCTAACCCCATGCACAAGCGCGATAGCCACGGCGCCATCGCTTCGCTGTCTTCGGTTTCCAAGCTCCCGTTCCGCGATGCTCAGGACGGCATCTCCAACACCTTCTCCATCATCCCGAGCGCGCTCGGCAAGGAGGACCAGGTGTTCTTTGGCGATATCGACCTTGATCAGCTGGGCGAGTAACTATTGTTAGTGCTATACTAACAATAACGATTACTGATTAGCGCGCCGGTTTCGGCCGGCGCCTATTAATCGAAGGAGACACATTATGAAGGTTTCTGAAGTTTCCGAGACTCAGGCCGATAACCTGGTCCACATGCTCGACGCTTACGCCGAGAAGGGTGGCCACCACCTGAACATCAACGTCTTCAACCGTGAGACGCTGCTCGACGCTCAGGCTCACCCCGAGAAGTACCCGCAGCTGACCATCCGCGTTTCCGGCTACGCCGTGAACTTCCACACGCTCACCAAGGGAGCAGCAGGACGAGGTCATTGCGCGTACCTTCCACGACAAGTTCTAAAGGGTTCAACTCCTGTAGGATTACTGGGGCCGGTTTTGGGTTATTTCCCAAAACGTCCTCGGACATGCAAAGAGGCTCCGCTGCGCGCGTTGCGCGGCGGAGCCTCTTTGCGTCCTGCGGGATGTTTTGGAAAATAACCCAAAACCGGCCATGTGGGGTCCTTTGGAGTCACCCTTTAGGCGGAACTCTCCTAATTATTTGGATGAGTCGTTTACTTACTTGTACTGTTACCGTCTTCCCGCTCTTGTTGGGGTATGCTTTGTTCGTATGTAAACGTATGACATGTTGATGAGGGGAGGGTGCTATGGCTCGCGAGGGCGCTCGTTCTAAGGATTCTGCTAAGCCTGGCATCAAGGAAGTTGCAGCGGTGGCGGGGGTTTCGCCTACTACGGTATCTCGCGTGCTTAATAATCGCGGCTACATTAGTCAGGAAACCCGCGATAAAGTCCATGCGGCGATGGAGCGCATCAATTACACGCCCAACGATATCGCCCGTGCCATGCTCAACGGTCGCCTGAACCTTATCGGCATGATCGTTCCCTTTGTGAGCAGCCCGTTCCATGCTCAGGTTGTGCAGGCGGTCGAGCGCACGTTGGCCGAAAACGGTTTTAAGATGCTGCTGTGCAATAGTGCCAATCGACCTGATCTTGAGCGTTCTTATATCGATATGCTTCGGCGCAATATGGTTGATGGCGTCATCGTCAACTCGCTTAATATCGGTGCCGAGGCGTATGCCGAGATGGGCTTGAGTCTGGTTGGTATCGACTGCGACCTTGGCGAGGCCTCTGTTCAGATTGCGAGCGACAGCTATAGCATCGGCGAACTTGCCACGCGTCGCCTGATCGATGACGGATGTTCACGCATCCTGTGCCTGCGCAGCAATAGCCGCATGCGCATGCCTGCCAATAAGCGTACCGATGCCTACCTCGATGTTGTTGAGCAGGCCGGTTTGCCCGCGCTTGTCCGTGAGGTCGAGTTCGTTAAGCCCGACGACGAAAAGAGCGCGGTCGTTGCGAAAATCCTCGATGAGAACCCCGATATTGATGGCATCTTTGCGGGAGACGACACGATGGCGGCCATCTGTCTCAACGTGATGAAGCAGCGCGGCTTGAGCGCTCCGGACGATATTAAGGTCGTGGGCGCGGATGGTGCCCGCCGCACTATGACGTTTATGCCTGACTTAACAACCGTGCGCCAAGATATCGATCGCATCGGAGAGCTCGCGGCGCAATCCATCATCGCTCTTGTTAACGGCGATAATCCCGAATCGAATATCAAGCTCCCCGTTGAACTCATTGAGGGCAAAACCGCGTAGTTCATCCCGTGCCAAAAGAATCTCTCAAACGCCTCTGATGACCGTTCGCCGGCATATGTCAACCGTTTGCCGACGACTGGAACTGCGAAAAGATGTATTGGTGTGAAAACGTTTGACATATGAAAACGATTGACATATCTTGCAGTTGTACCGAGTTAGTATCTCGTGGGAAAGGAAGTCTCGGATGCACAAGGTGTATTACCAGCCTGAGGGAATTTGGGTAGGCGACATCATGCCGTACGGCGAGGACGGCACGTTCTATCTCTATCATCAGCGTGACACGCGTAACCCCGGACCTTTCGGAGAGCCGTTTGGCTGGGCACTCGCGACGACCAAGGATTTCGTCAACTACAAGGACTTTGGCGAGAGCCTTGAGCGTGGCGGCGACGAGGAAGTCGACCAGTACGTTTATGCCGGCACGGTGTTTAAGGTGGGCGACAAGTACCATGCGCTCTACACTGGTTGCAATCGCGATAAGGTCCGCGCACGTTTGATGAAGCAGGTTCTTCTTCACGCAACGAGCGACGACGCCGTCAAGTGGGAGAAGAACATCGCCGAGACGCTGCTTCCGCCCCAGGAGGGTTACGATGACCGCAACTGGCGCGATCCCTTTGTGCTTTGGGATGAGGAGAACGAAGAGTACATGCTCATCCTCGGCACGCGTGTGGGCGAGGACAAGCGTCTGATGACCGGCCGCCTGGTCAAGTTCACCTCCAAGGATCTGACCAACTGGGAGTTCCAGGGCGACTGGTGGAACCCGGGCCTGTACACCATGTTCGAGATGCCTGATCTCTTTAAGATGGGCGACTGGTGGTACCTCGTCTTTTCCGAGTACAGCGACGGCAACAAGACCCGTTACCGCATGTCCAAGTCCATCAACGGTCCTTGGATTACCCCCGCTGACGACTCCTTCGACGGCCGCGCGTACTACGCCGCTCGCACCGCATTCGATGGCGAGCGTCGCGTTCTCTTTGGTTGGGTTCCTACGCGTGACGAGGGCGGCGACCCCAGCTCTTACCTATGGGGTGGCACCTTTATGCCCCTCGAGATCGTTCAGCGTGCCGACGGAACGCTCGGCACCAAGCTCCCCGACAGCATGCTTGGCGCCTTTGGCGAGGCTAAGGCAGTCGAGACCTTTGAGCTTTCCTGCGAGTCGGGCAAGGTCGAGCAGGTGCTCGCCGCGGATGCCGGCTCCACCTACTTGCTCGATGCCGACATTGAGCTCGGCGGTAACGCTGCCGGCTTCTCGGTCAAGTTCGCCGAGGACGCCGAGACCGGTCTTGCCTATGAGTTCCGCGCCAACCTGCGCGAGGGCAAGCTCGAGTTCACGCCGGCTCCCCAGTACCCGTGGTTCCAGGTCAACAACATGGGCCTCGAGCGTCCGTTGTTCTTTAAGGGCGAGGGCACTCACCATGTGCGTCTGGTCGTCGACGACGACATCGCGACCATCTTTGTCGATGATGTTGCGCTCAACGCTCGCTTCTGCAACAAGCAGGGCCAGGGTGTGGCGCTTACCGTCACCGACGGTGCGCTCAAGTGCGCAAACGCAACGATCGCGTCTCTGTAGCGGCAACGAACCGTTTTATGATTTAGAAAAGGAATGGAGAGGAACATGGACTACAAGGCAGTGTCCCAGCAAGTCGTCGACAACGTCGGCGGTTTGGAGAACATCGAGGGCGCCACGCATTGCGTGACCCGTCTGCGTCTGGTGCTCAAGGATACGAGCAAATACAACAAGGCCGAGCTCGAGAACATCGATGGCGTCAAGGGCGTGCTGTACAACAGCGGCCAGCTCATGATCATCTTCGGTACCGGTACCGTCAACAAGGTTTACGATGAGTTTATGGCTCTGACGGGCGTTAAGGAGATCAGTGCTTCCGAGGTCAAGGGCGCTGAGGCGGACAAGAAGGGCAAGTTCTTCTCGGTCCTCAAGGTATTCTCGGACATCTTTATCCCCATCATTCCCGCCTTCGTCGGCGCTGCAATCATCATCGGCCTTAAGTCGCTGATCGTTGCCAACGGCCTCTTTGGCATGGAAGGCAGCCTCGCCGATCACAGCGAGTTCCTCAAGAACCTCGCAAGCTTCTTTGCCATTATCGCCACCACGTTCGACTACCTGCCTGTCCTGGTTATGTACAGCGCGGTCAAGCGTTTTGGCGGTAACCCGATCCTGGGCATCCTCGTCGGTATCGTCATGGTTCACCCGAGCCTTATGAACCGCAACACGTTCGTTATGGACCCGACGGGTGCTGAGTATTGGAACTTCGGTCCGCTATCCATTCCCATGGTTGCTTTCCAGGGCGGCGTATTCCCTGCAATCCTGACTGCCTGGTTTATGGCCAAGGTCGAAAAGATTGCCCAGAAGTACATCCCCGAGGTCGTTTCGTTCGTCTTTGTCCCGACCGTTACCCTGATTCTTGCTAACGTCGCCCTGTTCACCGTGTTCGGCCCGCTCGGCAACCTGATCGGTGACGTCCTCGCCGGCGTAATCGATATCCTGTACAACAGGATGGGCGTCTTTGGTGCCTTTGTCTTCGCCGCGTTCCTGCAGCCGCTCGTCGTTACCGGTACGCATCAGTTCATCCAGGGTATCGAGGCAAACCTTGTTGCCACGACTGGCTTCAACTACATCCAGGCCATCTGGTCCGTTTCCATCATCGCCCAGGGCGGCGGCGCCATCGGTATGTACCTCATTCACAAGAAGCACTCCAAAGAGCGCAACATCTGCATGTCGTCCTTTATCCCGACGCTGGTCGGAATCTCCGAGCCCGCTATCTTTGCTGCAAACATGCGCTATTCGATCATTCCGTTCATCTGCGCATGCATCGGTGCAGGCTGCGGCGGTGCCTTCGTCAAGCTCTTTGAGGTGCGCGCTATCGGTCAGGGTCTGACCGGCGTGCTTGGCCTGCTCATCGTCACGCCCGAGACCCTCGTGTGGTATGTGGCTGGCAATCTCATCGCCTTTATCGTGCCGATCGTCTTGATCTTTGCCTACAACAAGGCAAAGGGCGTGCCGACCACCGATGAAGAGGGCGCTGGCGCTGGCTTCGACGTTAGCTTCTAGTTGAGCCGTTCAGTGTAATCTGAGGATAAGTCCATTTGAGGAAGGGCGTTCGACTCGTGTGAGTCGAGCGTCCTTCCCCATAGACGAGAAAGTCAACGGCGATGTTAAATCAAAAAAACAAGGTGACACGCGCGGACTATGAGCAGTGGCGTGTCGGACAGGATGAGACGGCGGCTCGCATCGCGTCCGACCCCGATAGGCTTCTGTTCCATGTGGAGCCTGAGCTTGGCTGGCTCAACGACCCCAACGGTTTGGTTCAGATTGGTGATATGTATCACATCTATCATCAATACGATCCGTTCGATGCTGCGCATGGCGGTCCAGTGCTTTGGAACCATCTGACGACAAAGGATTTTGTGACGTACGAGAATCACGGCCCCGTGCTGTTCCCCGATTCCGATTTGGATTCGAGCGGAGCGTATTCTGGTTCTGCCTTTGTACGTGATGGCAAGATTCACTACTTCTATACCGGCAACGTCAAGCATTTTGACCGCGATGATTACGACTACGTGTTGACGGGCCGTGAGCAAAACCAGATTCATATGGTTGCCGAGAATCCCGACGAATTGGGCGAGAAGCGCATGGCTGTTGGACCAGTCGATTACCCCGACGATATCGGTACACACGTGCGCGACCCCAAGATCCTTGAGCACGATGGTATCTACTACATGGTTCTGGGCGCTCGTACGAAAGACGACCGTGGCTGCGTGCTTGTCTATACTTCGCGTGATTTAGGGGTCTGGAGCTATGCGACGCGCATTGAGCTGGGCGAGAAGTTTGGCTTTATGTGGGAGTGCCCTGATCTGTTTGAGCTTGATGGCGAGCTTATTCTCGTTTGCTGCCCGCAGGGTGTGCCTGCCGATGGTTGGCGTTACCGCAATCCGCATCAGTGCGTGTGGTTCCCTATCGAGGCCGATTGGGAGGCGCCGAGTTTTAAGATCACCGGGCAGGGCATGCCCCCGATGGTCGATGCCGGTTTTGATTTCTATGCTCCGCAGTCCTTTGAGGATGCTGCAGGCCGGCGTTTGATGATCGGATGGTCGGGTTGCCCCGATTCGACGGCGGAAAACCCGACGGTGGCGCGCGGGTGGCAGTGCGCGTTGACGGTGCCGCGAGAGCTGAGCATGCGCGATGGTAAGCTCTGCCAGCAGCCGGCGCACGAGATTGAGAGGATGCGCGGCGACTGCGTTCGCGCGACAGGCGGTGAAACCGTTGAGGAGCCGGGCCGCCTGTTTGATCTTGTGGTTTCCTGCGAGGGCGCCAAGATGGTCGAGCTCGAAATCCGCAAGGGTGTCTTTGTGCGTTATACGGACGGGATGCTTACCCTCGATATGGGTGACGAAGGCTATGGGCGCGACCAGAGGTCGATTGAGCTCGGCGAGCTTCGCGACCTACGCGTGCTTTCGGACACTACGATGGTCGAGATTTTTGCAAATGGCGGCGAGGCGGCACTTACGAGCCGTACCTATTCGCCGGCGGTTCCGGCGATGGAGCTGCACGCCGAGGGTGCGGCATCGATGAATTTCTACCGCCTCGTGCATTAACCGTGCGTGGAGCACGATTGGATTTACTGGACGGAATGTGTCGCAGTTGTCGCGGCCAACTACCGCTTACCGCATATAACGACCGTTTGCGGAATAAGTAACCCTCCTTAATAAACCGTGTAGAATCCTAGATAAGCACGGAGTTTTCCAGGGAGACGCTGTCCTTTGTTGTGTGCAAGGGGCGGCGTCTCTTTGGCGCTTGGAGGCCGTTGTGTAGCAGGACGGTGGACGTGCGTCACATATTAAAAAGCCAACGTCGAGATGGGTCGTGATGAAAATGGGCAAGTACGTAATCGTGGTTGAGTCTGGGTCGGATGTGACGCCAGAGCTCTGCGAACGCTACGGTATCGTGCGCGTGCCTATGCATGTCACGATTGGTGACGAGACCGTCGAGGACGGCTCGATCGATCCGCTCGAGATTTATTCGCGCTGCAACGAGTTTGGCGTAATGCCCAAGACCAGCGGCTGCGCGCCTGCGGATTTTGCTCACGTGTACGACCGTATCCATGCCGAGCAGCCCGATGCGACCATTCTGCATCTTGCGTACTCCGAGGCCACGACCTGCTCGCATCAATCCTCCAAGATTGCGGCCCAGGGGCGCGACTACGTGTTCTCCATGGACACGCGCTTTGTCTCGGTGGGCCAGTCGCTTGTTGTCGTCGAGACCGCCAAATACATCGAGGCTCACCCCGATGCCACCGTCGACGAGATCTTTGCATTTACGAATTCCGTCATGGACCGCGTGCTGTTGGGCTTTGTCCCAACCGATCTCGCCTTCCTTAAGGCCGGCGGTCGTTTGTCCAACGTGGCATTCCTCGGTGCCCATCTGCTCAAGATTAAGCCCTGCATTGAGGTGACGGGTGGTAAGTTCGTGGCGACCAAGAAGTTCCGCGGTTCTATGCTTAAGTGCGCCCGTGCCTTTATTGATCATATGGTAGAGAAGGGCGAGATCGACTACTCGCATATTGGCCTGGCGTATTCGGTGGGTCTTTCCGAGGAGTTGCGCGACGACATGGAAGTCTATGCACACGATCTTGGCTTTAAGGACGTTACCTGGACTCAGGTCGGCGGCGTCATCTCGAGCCACTGCGGCCCAACTGCTTTCGGCGCGGTGCTCACGCTTAAGGCGTAAAGGCCTGGCGTCTATCGAATTCTATTGCCACGGCGGCGGGCGGGTTGCGATAACCCTCCCGCCGCTCTTGCGTGGGGTCAAATAGAACAACCCAATTGACCGCTAAACCATTTCACCATCATGCGTATGGGCTAGAATGGCTCTGGCATTTTAATTGGTTGCATCCAAGGAGAGGCAAGGTAGCGCGAATGGCAGAAATGACGCTTGAGGGTGTGGACGCTCGTCCCGAGGACTCTGCGTTTGCCCTTGGCCGCGTGCATTCGATCGAGACGATGGGAACGGTCGACGGACCCGGCATCCGCTTTGTGGTGTTTGTTCAGGGCTGTCCCATGCGCTGCGCGTATTGCCACAATCCCGATACCTGGTCGGTCAACGGCGGCACGATGGTGACCGTCGAGCACCTCATGGATGAGTTCCAGAGTAACCACGAGTTCTATCGCAGCGGCGGAATTACGGTGTCCGGCGGCGAGCCGCTCCTACAGCCTGAGTTTTTGGCCGACCTGTTCCGTGCAATGCACAACAACCCCGATGGCCGCGTGCATACCTGCTTGGACAGCTGCGGCTATGCGTTCGATCCCAACCACCCCGAGAAGTTCGATGCCGTTCTCAACGAGACCGACATGGTGCTGCTCGACATCAAGCATGCCGACCCGGTCGAGCATAAAAAGCTGACTGGGTGCGATCCCGCACGCATTCTGGCGTTTGGCGATGAGCTTGCGCGTCGCAAGATTAAAGTCGTTATCCGCCACGTGGTGGTGCCGGGCATTACCGATACGGTTGTGGAGTGCGAGGCACTCGGTCGTCTCATCGCTCCATGGCACAACGTGGTGGGCCTGGAAATGCTGCCGTATCACACGATGGGTGTCGTCAAGTACGAGCAACTGGGCATTCCCTATAAGCTTGAGGGCGTGCCCCAGATGGATACCGCGCGCATGCCCGAGCTGCGCAACGCCGTCATGACGGGCATGAAAAAGCGCCGCGCGGAACTCAAAAACGCCATCGGCTAGCGAGCCATTTTCGCTCTCCAAGGGCACTCATTGGGGACAGACTTAAATGAGCGCCCCCGGGCACCTAGTTGATTGCTAAAGAGCCCCGTCCTAAAAAGACTGCTCTCTGGGTTGCGGTGAGATGCGCAACAGAATCGTGCCATTTGGATAAATACGCTTGTGGTTTCTTTAAAGACACCTTAAACGCCGCTGAATATCTTTGGAAAGAAATGCCTGCTCGGTATCATGCTGCTCGTATATAAACGGTGGCAGTCAGGAGACCACGTGCGAAACATCGCATCGCGGGACGAGTATGTGCCGCAGCATGGCAGCAGATATAAGACGAAGGGCACGTCTTCGCGTGGCCTTGCCGGCGCTCGCATCCGCGTGAGGAAGATTGCCGCCATTGGGATGCTAACGTCGGCGGTTATTATCCTCGGAATTACCGTTAAAACCTACGCCTCGGAGCGAACGGGGTGCCCAGATGCGTCAACGGTACAGCTGCAAAACGAGAAGGTTTCAAAGTCCAAAGCGTCGGCAGATCAAGCTCTGTCGACGGCAGATCTCAAGACGAGACTTTCGAAGGCGGACTTCAACGATATCCCTTCGGGTGATACCGTTCGGACCTTCTCGTTGGTGGATAACAAGACTCCTGCCTTGGAGGATGAGAGCCTTGCCTCGCTCCAGGATGCCCTGTGTCGGGCGCAGGAGCTGGGCGACGTGGGTGTAGTGTTCTACGACCTATCGAGCGATAGGGGCGTGACGTATAACGCCGATGTTGAGGTGTATGGAGCGAGCAGTTATAAGGCGCTGTATGCACTCTATATTTGCGAGATGTTGGTCGAATCGGGGCAGGTGTCGCTCGATTGGCCTTTAGCCACGTATGGTGGTTACAGCATGGGCTGGCAGACAGTGCGCGACCTTATCGAGGCCGCGGTCGTCAACTCGGACAACGATTCGTTTATCGCGTTACGCGCGGCGTTTGACCATGATGGCTATGAGGATTGGATTGCCAATCTGGGTGTTGATGACGAAACGGCACTGAATCCGATGAGTGATTTTCCGACCTACTGCCCGCGCACTTCTGCGAGGTTATGGCGTGAGATGAGCGAGTATCTGAGCATGGATACCGAGACTTCACAGTGGTTGTCGGGCCTTCTGGCATCAACATCGCGCTCGTTTATTCGCGATGGCATTGCGGACGAGCAGGTTTTGGTGCGCAACAAGGCAGGCTGGATTAGCGAGGATGGTTACTACTCGACATGCGATGCGGGCCTTATCGACATCGATGGCTGTACCCATGTCATGGGTATCATGACATCGATGCCGTGGAGCGACCGCTCGAGCGAGGTTACGGCCGCGATTGCAAAGGCTCTGTTTGATACGCGAGCTGCACTGGCTTAGCGTGTTCGTTTGACGAGGTCAAACAAAATGCTGGTACCATACCGTGGTTGAGAATTTCGAATAGGTTTGGGGAATGGCATGGCTACCATTGCGATTATCGGTGCGCTCGAAAAAGAGATCATGCAGATTAAGGAAGAGCTGAGCGACGTTTGCGAGGCACGGGAGGCAGGCTTGACCGTTGTGAGCGGTGAGCTCGACGGCCTGACAGTTGTCGCCACAACGGCGGGCATGGGCACGGTGAACGCCGCCGCTGCAACACAGCACCTCATTAGCAAGTATGCTCCGCAGGCTGTTGTGTTTTCGGGCATTGCGGGCGGTTTGAACCCCAAGCTCCATATCGACGACGTGGTCATTGGCAAACGCCTACGCTATCTGGATACCGATACCGCGCTTATCGCCGAGTCCGCACCGGGGCTCGAGGAGTTTGGCTCGACGCCCGCGCTGGTCGATATTGCCGCCGACGTGCTTGCTGAGCGTGGGTTTGTTGACGCTTCGACAAATGCAGTCGCTTCGAATGAGGGCACCAAGCAGTTCCTGGTCGGCACGATTGCCACGGGTAACCGCTTTGTGACGGGCGCCACCATGCGCAACGACGCTATCGAGGCGACGCATGCCGATTGTGTCGGCATGGAGGGCGCGGCAATTGCCCATGTCGCAACCAAAAATGGTGTCGATTGCCTGGTGTTGCGCGCTATCAGCGATAATTGTGACGAGGCGTACGATGCAATTTGCGAGCGCGAGTTCGATCTGTTCGAGTACGCGCGTGTCGCAAGTGACATCACGCTCGATATCGTCCGCCGCATTGCCGCTGCGCAATAGCGCGTCTATTTGTAAGAACCTACGACCAAGGAGTGTCCATGGCCGATTCCATTAACTATCAGCTTGCCAAGTTCGTTGCCAGTTACGGCAAGGTTTCGCAGATTCCCGAGTCCACCTGCCCTGAGGTGAGCTTCGTCGGCCGCTCCAACGTGGGCAAGTCCTCCATCATGAACAAGCTATTTGGCCGCAAGAACCTGGTCAAGGTTTCGAGCACGCCGGGCAAGACGAGCAACATCAACTTTTTTGAGGCCGACGACGTGCATTTTGTGGACCTGCCGGGCTACGGTTTCGCCCGTCGTTCCAAGGCCGAGCGCGACCGCTGGGCCGAGCTTATCGGCGACTTCTTCGACTCGGAGCGTAGCTTTAACCTGGTTGTGTCGCTGGTGGATATTCGTCACGACCCGAGCAAGCTCGACTATCTGCAGGGCAACGAGTTCAACTTTATCGTCTGCCTCACCAAGGCCGACAAACTCAGCCGTACCCAGCAGGCCCGCCAAGCAGCAGCCATCAAAAAGCAGCTCAACGTCCCGGCCGAAAACGTAATCATCACAAGCTCCCAGACCGGCGTGGGTATCGACGAGCTCAAAAAGCGCATCGCCGAGGCCTGCCTCTAGTCAGGGTTAAACCGTCAAAAGCCCCCGTTCATATCACCCCAGTGATAGTTATTGGTAAACTATCACTGGGGTGATATTTTTTAGGAGGTCGATATGGAGCTTTGGCACGGGTCGGAGGTTGTTGTCGAGCATCCATCGTTGGATAAATGCAGGCAATTCAATGACTATGGGCGCGGGTTTTATTGCACACCGCATGAGGAAATGGCAATGGAGTGGGCATGTCGGACCGAGTCTGATGGCATTGCCAATCGATATGAGCTTGATTTAGATGGCCTTGCGATTTTGGATTTGGAATCAGGTGAGTTCTCGATTCTCAACTGGCTTGCAATTCTGGCGAATAACAGAGAGTTCAATGTTTCAACGCCAGTAGCACGCGAGGGGCTTCGTTATCTGCTGGATAACTGCCTGATTGATATTTCTCCCTATGACGTTATTCGAGGCTATCGTGCAGACGATTCCTATTTCTCGTTTGCAAGACAGTTCGTCAACGGCATGATCTCGCTCAGGCAATTGCAGCGCATTATGTTTTTGGGGGATTTGGGCATTCAATATGCGCTTATGAGTGAGCGTGCGTTCTCGGCGATTAAGTTCCGCGATTGGAAGCAGGCCTCGGGAGCTGAGTTTTATCCCAAACGATTTGAGCGAGAACAGAACGCTCGACGAAAGTACCTGGATACGGTAAACGGATTTGACTCTGATGGTGTCGACATTAGGGATTTGATGGCAGGGAGGGTTGATTTAAATGATCCAAGAGTTAACGGATTGTGGGCCGAGTAGGACATACCCCGTCTACTACCTCGAGGATGCAATGAACAACCTCGGCGACTGCTTCGACTATGCCGTCAATGACTATGGAGCAGAAGGATCGGAAGTTGCTGAACTCTTTTGCCTGAGCGGGGTTGCTCGAGAGTTTGAGCGCGGCAATGCATGGGTAGTGTCGGGAAAATCTGGTGTTGAGCTGTTCGCACTTATCGCCGAAAGGTCCGGCTATCAATCAAGGCCGATGCCAAATCGAACCTACCGATTCGAAAAGACACCGGAATATTGGACAGGCTGGATATTGGCATACCTTCAGTGGCGCCTAGGAGAGTCTTTCGAAGATTTGCTGTATGTCGTTCCATTCGATGTGCTACGCAGTCTGTACTACCCCTGGCACGAAGCCTCGGAGGAACGCGTGGCTCGCCTCGTCTGCGATATGGCGAAAAAAGCGTCCAGGCAAACCAAACTTGCGTTAGTAAGAAAGAGGCTCAAGAAAACCCAACAAGACCTGGCATACGAATCGGGTGTGTCACTCCGCTCAATCCAAATGGACGAGCAGCGCCAGAGAAACATCAATGAAGCTTCGGTTACAAGCGTAAGAGCCATAGCAAAAGCCCTCCACTGCAACATCGAGGACCTCCTAGAACCAGTCTTCGAATACAAAGAAACCAGCGCTGCCTAAACCAAGCACACAGCCGAAGCCCATCTAAAGAACATGCTTCACACCAGCAAGGGCTCCTATCAATAAAAGGCCAAACTATCAGCCCGGCGCTTTTACAGAACGTAGGTCCCTGTAGCCGCCGCCAGTGAAGTTAACATAGGGGA
>CABUHP010000004.1 GCA_902491415.1 uncultured Collinsella sp. | reverse complement strand
CACGACACGTCAAGCCCAGCGTTCTTGACCGTCGCGATGGCAGCAAGCGCCCGATCGGCATCGTGAATACGGCCGATGGCGGCAAGTTCGGTGTTATCGAGCGTTTGCACGCCCAGAGAGACGCGTGTGACACCAACCTCGGCAAGCGCAGTGGCAAGCTCGGAGGTCAGTGACTCGGGATTGGCCTCGCAGGTAAACTCAACTGGGGCGCACCACGCACGAATACGCCGGGCGAGTTCTACCAGACGCTCCCCCGCCAGCGACGGCGTGCCGCCGCCAACATAGACGGTGCGGACCTGCGCAAGCGCCCCGGCGTCTCCAAAGGCATCGAGCCGCGCATGCAGTTGCTCAAAATAGGCATCGAGCGCAGCACCCAGGTCGCACGGAGCGAAGCTGCGCGAATCAAAGTCGCAATAGCGGCATTTTTGAGCGCAAAACGGCACGTGCACATACAGCGCGGTAACGGCCACCCTTAAGCCTCCAGCGGATGAGCGGGCACCGGCTCACCGGCGGCAAGGGCGGCCTCGCAGACCACCACGTCGCGCTCGATATCATCGACCAGCGCCATAAAATCCTCGTACGTGGAGCAGCGCACCACCCGAGCGCGCCAAGCGGCGGCATGGGGCATGCCCTTTAAGTACCAGCTTGCATACGTACGGGCGCGCGACATAAGCGGCAGAAGCTCGTGCGTCAACGTCAGGTGCTCACGCAGAGCCTCCAGGCGCTCGACCGAGGAGCGAGAAGGAACCGGCGTGCTATCGAGTGCAAGGGCTCGGGCATCGCCGAACACCCACGGATTGCCGTAGATGCCGCGCGCGATAAACACCGCGCTGGCACCCGAGCCGCTCAGTCGCTCCGCTGCGTCCTCGGCCGAGAACACATCGCCCGAACCAATCACGGGAATCTCGACGGCGTCGGCAACCTCATCGACGACAGACCAGTCGGCCTGGCCCGTATAGAGCTGCGTGGCACAACGACCGTGCACGGCAACTGCGGAGGCACCCGCCCCTTCGAGCATCTGGGCAAACGTTGCGGCGTTGCGATCCTCGGCATAAAAACCCTTGCGGATCTTCACGGTCACGGGAACATGCGCCGCGCCCACCGCTGCCTCGACAATCTTCTCGGCCAGGTCGGGCGTGCGCATAAGCGCCGAGCCCTCGCCCTTGGTAACGACCTTGCGAGCCGGACAGGCCATGTTGATATCGATCAATGACAGGCGATCGCCCACGCGTTCCTCGACGGCAGCGACGGCACTCGCAAACTGATCGGGCTTGGAGCCAAAGAGCTGCACGCAAATCTGCTGCTCCTCGTCGGCCGGCAACACCAGTCGCCACGTCTTGTTGCTGGCATAGGCAAGGCCTGCAACACTCACCATCTCGCTGTAGCAAAGGTTGGCACCGCGACGGCGACACATGATGCGATAGGCGGGGTCGGTTACGCCCGCCATGGGAGCCATAAGGAACGGCTGCTCGGCATAGGCGCCCAGCAGCCGCTTGCTGTATTCAGAAAGCACCATGGACCTACTCGTCCACCTTGAGGATCGCCATGAACGCCTCCTGCGGAACCTCGACCGAGCCGATGGCCTTCATGCGCTTCTTGCCCTCTTTCTGCTTCTCGAGCAGTTTGCGCTTACGCGAGATATCGCCACCATAGCACTTGGCCAAAACGTCCTTGCGGCGCGCCTTGACGGTGGAGCGGGCGATGATCTTGTTGCCGATGGCGCCCTGGATAGGCACCTCGAACAGCTGGCGCGGGATAATTTCCTTGAGCTTGTCGCACAGGCCGCGGGCCAGGCCGTAGGCCTTATCCTTGTGCACGATAAACGAAAGCGCGTCCACCTCGTCGCCCGAAAGCAGGATGTCAAGCTTGACGAGCTCGGAGGGGCGATATTCGTTGAACTCGTAGTCGAGCGAGGCGTAACCCTTGGTGCGGCTCTTGAGCTGATCGAAGAAGTCCAAGATGAGCTCGGCGAGCGGCATATCAAAGCGCATCTCGACCGATTTACTCGTCAGGTGGATCATATCGGTCGTGACGCCACGGTGCTCGATAGCGAGCTGCATGACGGCACCCGTATACTCGGGCGGGCAGATGATCTTTGCCTTGAGGTAAGGCTCTTCGATACGCTCGATGCGCGTGGCCTCGGGCAAATCCTGCGGGCTGCGGACATCGATCATCTCGCCGTCAGTCTTGTACACGTGGTAGTCGACCGAGGGGCTCGTGGCGATCAGGTCCAGATTGAACTCGCGCTCCAGGCGCTCCTTGACGACCTCCATGTGCAGCAGGCCCAGAAAGCCCACGCGGAAGCCAAAGCCCAGCGCCACCGACGTCTCAGGCTCCCACACCAACGACGGATCGTTGACGTGCAGCTTATCGAGCGCGTCGCGCAGGTTCTCGTAGTCCTTGTTGTCGATGGGGAACAGGCCCGTGTAGACCATGGGCTTGGCCTCGCGGTAGCCCGGCAGCGGCTCGGGGCAGGGGTTCGAAGCCCACGTAAGGGTATCGCCCACGCGCACAGCCTCGGGGTCCTTCAGACCCGTGACCACATAGCCAACCTCGCCGACGGTCAGAGCGTCGACCGGCGTCTCGGCAGGGCGCTTGACACCCACGCCATCGACCAAGAAGTCGCCCTTGGCCTGCATCATGCGCAGGGTATCGCCCTTTTTGATGGAACCGTCAAAGACGCGCACCGTGGCGACGACGCCGCGGTACTCATCGAAGTACGAATCCAGAATCAGTGCCTTGAGAGGGCCATTTGCATCGCCCTTGGGAGGCGAGATCAAAAAGACAATGGACTCCAGCAAATCGTGGATACCCTCGCCGGTCTTGCCCGACACGCACACGGCATCGTCGGCGGGAATGGCCAGGTCGTCTTCGATCTCGGTCTTAACCTCGTCGGGGTGAGCCGAGGGAAGGTCGATCTTGTTGATGGCCGGAACAATGTCCAAGTTGGCGTTCATGGCGAGCGTCGCGTTGGAAACGGTCTGCGCCTCAACGCCCTGAGTGGCGTCCACGACGAGCACCGCGCCCTCGCATGCGGCCAGCGAACGCGAGACCTCATAGGTGAAGTCCACGTGGCCCGGCGTATCGATCAGGTTGAACTGATACGTCTCGCCGTCGTCGGCGTCATAGGACACGCGGACGGCATTGGACTTGATCGTGATGCCGCGCTCGCGCTCGATGTCCATCGTGTCAAGCAGCTGCGACTCCATGTCGCGCTCATCGACAGTATGGGTGAGCTCGAGGATGCGGTCACTGATCGTGGACTTGCCATGGTCAATATGCGCAACGATCGAGAAGTTGCGGATGTGGGAAATGTCAATTGAAGAATTCATGCGGACTATCTTACCCGAGCGATACAAAAAATGGAGCCTGTTCCATAAAACAGGCTCCATTTATGCGCGTAATCTGTGTGATGTGAAATTTACAACTTAAGCGTTGATGCTGTTCACGAGCTTGGCAAGACCGGACTTGCGGTTGGAAGCCTGGTTCTTGTGAATGACATGCTTAGCGGCAGCCATGTCGAGACGCTTGGTGACGGTCTTGAGGGCAACCTGGGCCTTCTCGGCGTCGCCCTCGGCGACGGCGGACTGGACGTGCTTGGTCAGCGTCTTGAGCTCGGACTTGACAGCCTTGTTACGCATGCGAGCTGCCTCATTGGTGCGGATACGCTTCTTCTGAGACTTGATGTTTGCCACTTCTGGAGTTCCTTTCGAGTTCCTTGCAAAAAATGTATGACACCTCTGAGACACGGTGAGGTCATGCAAGCGCCTACTATAGCACGCTCCCCCTCAAAGGGATAGAACGAATTTGTCAAATAGGCAGGTATCATCACGATTTTCTCAAGATGTTCGTAATCCAGAGCAAAAGCGCGGTCTGAGAATCGGCCGAACCCTTGAGCGCGAGCTCCACATCGACCGCACCCTCGAGCGCGGCAACGAGCTCGGTCATCGAAAAACGACGCGCCCAGGTAAGGTGATTCTTGACCTGCCAGGCCTGAAGCTTGAGCGTCGCGGCGAGCTCACGCCCCTGCCCACGCCCATCGAGCGCCTTGGCGACGATCAGCTCACGGATGCGACCGCACAGCAGCGTGTAGGTCCACACGTAGCTCTTGGAGGGCAGAAGCTTAAAGAGCTCGAGCGAACGCCGCATATCGCGAGCCGAGACGGCGTTGAGAAAGTCCCAGGGCTGAACCTCGGCCGTGCGCACGATCCAACGCTCCACGTCGGCAAGCTCAATCTGGGGCGCCTCGACCATCTGGGCGAGCTTTACCAGGTCGTTATCGAGCATGCGCGTGTTTTCGCCCGAACGCGAGACAAGCTCCTCGGCGGCAGCCGTCGAGATAAACTTACCGTGCTGCGTCGCCATCTGCTGAACGCGGCGCGGCAGTTCCCAGCGCTTGGTGCCCGAGCAATCGACGATAGCCTTCTTATCGATCTTGGCGATTGCCTTATACAGGCGCGTATTCTTGGCAAGTGAGTCGGCGATAATGAGACAGACCGTCGTCGGGCTGGGACTTGCGAGGTACTCCACGAGCGGTTCCGAGACCGCCTTGGCAAGTTTTGAGCAGCCGTCGAGGATCACCAGGCGAAACTCGCTACCCATGGGAAAGGTATTGAGTGAGCCGATGATCGACTCGATATCGGGATCTTTCGTCATGTCGCGTTCATCGAGGTTGAACTCAACCATACCCGACTTTTCCAAGCGAGCTTTCATACGCGAGACGGCGTGGTCGCGCTTGACCCCATCGGAACCGACGATCAGATATGCCGGCAGCAGACCGGTTTCGGACATTGCGCTCCCCTCCCGCAGGCCTTCGTATTCGCTCCGTGCCATTCTAGCCCAGGGGCCCACCACACGCCAACGACGTCGTCACGGTCGCTGGCATCGCATCGCAAAGCCATTCGCAGTCGGCGTGACGGTAATGTCGCCGTGTTCGATAGTGCACGCGAACACGCCGCCCGCTTCCTTAACGGCATCGATGCAGGCGTCGGACGGATGGCCGTATCGATTCCCCTCGCCCGCGCTCGCGAGGGAAAGCTCGGGCTTCAGGACGTCCAGCAACTCACCATCGACTGAAACCTTAGAGCCGTGATGCCCAAGTTTAAGGACATCGATATCCCCCACCTCCTGCACGAATTCCCGTTCTTGGTCGAGCTCGGCATCGCCGGTGAGGAGCATACGCAGGCCCTTGCCTTCCTGAATATAAGAGAGCAGCAGGACAAGCGAGTCCTCATTTCCCTCGCCATCCACGGACTCGAATGGCCACATCACGCGGGCGCAAAATGAGCCGATGTCGACTCAACGCCAGGTCGGTTCAATCCCTCGGCAGGAGCATCCTCCAGCGCATCCGCCGCCACGGCAATCGTTCCGACCGAAAACTGTTCGAGCACGGCAGGCAGACCACCCCAGTGGTCCTCATCCCAATGCGTCACAAAGACGGCATCGATATGGTGCACGTTATTGCGGACCAACGCCGCCACCACGCGCTCGTCGAGCCCGCAGTCGACGAGTGCCACTGCACCGCCCTGGCGGATAAGAATCGCATCGGCCTGGCCCACATCGAGCACCGTCACCGAAGGCGGAGCGAATCGATCCCAGTAGACGTACGGAATCGCAGCCAAGAGCACCAGGCATGCAAGCCCCACCGCCACAGGACGTGCACGGGGACGCGGCCACCAGACCAGCAGCACCGCCAGCAAACACGGCACTAGGTAAATCCACATGCTATCGGGCGGCACGCTCACGGATGCACCCGGCACGGCGGCAAACAGCTGCTCGAAAAACAGCGCGCAACGGGCGGCAATCATGGGCACAACGAGCGCCCAAGTCCGCAACGGTCCCACGAGCGAAAAGGGAACCAGCACGATGGACAAAGCAAGCAGTACGCTCACCACCGGACCGATGACCGCATTTGCCAACGGAGCAATGAGCGAGAACGTACCGAATGCAGGAATGGTAATGGGAAGTGTCGCCAGTTGCGAGCAGAGCGTGACGGAAAGCATGCTGGCAACGCCCGATGACACACCCAGCTCACCCAAAGCGTAGGTCGCATAGGGGCAAAAGCACAGAATGGCTAAGACGCTGGCACATGAAAGCTGAAAGCCCATCTCGAACAGCACCGTCGGCCGCAGTAGCACAAAGATGGACATGGTTACGAAGAGTGCCGATGCACCGTGCCGGCGACGCCCCGCGCCGTTTACGACAAGCGTCGCGAACACCATGCAGCACGCGCGCACGGCCGAGGGAGACGCGCCCGTAAAGGCAGCGTAGCCCACAAGCGTTACCGCCAATATCGCCCGCTGAAGACCACGTGAGCACCGAGTCTTTTGCAATACACCCTCGATTACAAACCCCACGATAGCCAAATGGCTGCCCGAGACGGCGATAAGATGCGCCGTTCCCGTTACCGAAAACCAGTCGCCCGCCGGCTGGGCGCGTAGCTCGGCCGAACGACCGCAGACGACACCGGCTATGAGCGCACGCGCCGGGTCGGTCGCAGGCGCGATGGACGCTAGCAGCCCATTTCGCAGCCGAAGCAGCGGCCCCGGAGAGCCCTCATCGACCGACACAACTCGAAGGGCTTGAACCTTGCGCACCTCGCCTCGGAGCACGCGCGATCGTCCATATGGATCGTTCTCAAAACGTGAAACGCGGCCGATAACACGCACGTGCGCCCCGACCTTGAGCTCGCGGTCAAACGATAGACGAACCGTTGCCAAGTTCTTACCGTCCGCGCGTGCCTCGCAGGTATAGGAATACACGTCGTCGTTTATGGATGGATCGCCCTGCACGACAAACTCGAGGCTGCTTGCCGCTCGACCGTCGAGCGCCTTCGAGGCGCCTAGCGTGCCCACAGCCCACCACGCCGAGACGACCGCTCCCGCCACGAGACCAACGGACGCGGCATGCAGCCACCGCTTCCAAGGAGCAAGCGGTGCACAAAATTGAGCCAGCACAACGAATGCCGCCGCCGCAACGGGAATGGCCCATAGCAGCCCGACCGCCGGCGCCTGCTCCCTCAGCAGCACATCAGCGGCCACGTTGAGCACCAAGGCGCAGCTCATGCACACGCCGGCACACAGGGCCATCGTCCACGGCATCAGGGGCCGCGGAGGCATCACATGCTCGCGCTCGGTCGCACTCATACGCAGATGCAATCTTTGATTTTGGCAAGCTTCTTCTCGCCGATTCCCGACACACGCATCAGATCGTCAACCGAGGCAAAAACACCGTTCTTTGTCCGCTCATCGATAATCGACTGCGCCATGGAGGGACCGATGCCCGAGAGCGTCTGCAGCTCTGCCGCGCTTGCCGTATTGATGTTGACTAGGCCCGTTGCGCCACTCACGCCCAATGATGCGGAAGCCCCACCATCAACACCGGCTTCCGCAATGGACGTCTGCTGCTCCCCTACCGTTGGAACGTGAATCTTCTGTCCATCGACGACCTTAGATGCCCGATTGAGCCCCGTAACGTCTGCCTCGGGCGCCAGCCCGCCGGCGGCATCAATCGCCTGAGCCACCCGCGCGCCATCCTTGAGGCGATATACACCGGGCGACACAACGGCGCCATCAACATCGACATAAACCTCTGCCGCGGCAGACGCCTTAGGCGAAGAGCCTTCGGATGCCTTTCCGCTCGAGGCATCGCCGGATCCCGGCTCCACTAACGAACCCGAACCATCAGTGTGCTCAAACGACACACTGCCGGCACCGCCGCCAAGGTTCGCCATCGCCAGTCCACTCGCCATCGCAATGACGACCAGTATCGCCATCACCACTGCCTTATGACCGAACAGCTTATCCGCCAAGCGGTCCATCAGTTTGACCCGTTCGTGTTGTTCGCGCTGCGCCATAGCAAAACCTCCCAACAACATCGTGTCAGGAAAAGAGCCCTGCAACTGCCACGCTCCAAAACCGGTTTTAGCGGTCAAACCAAAAACCGACCAAAACCTTGCACAAATCTGTCCATTTATTCAGGCACACGTCAGCAAATGAACACTTAGCCGCAAAATGCCCAGATAGCAAAAGACCGACGATGCAAGAGCATCGTCGGTCTATGCACAAAATTACTCGTGATCTTGGTAAATCTCACGCGGAGCAAGCTCCGAATGTTTGCGTTTTAAGGTCTTAGGGGCCTTATACGTGTTGCTCTCGAAGTCGATGTACTCGGTCTGCTTGAGCAGGCGCTCGATCATCTCCTCGTGATCGAACAGCTCCCAGGCCTCATGCACGGCATCGAGTTTAGCGTGCGTCTCGGGACGGCGCGGCATAAACAGCGTGCAGCAGTCGGGAGCGGCCTCAGTCGAGATATCAAACGTACCGATCTCCTCGGCGCGCGCGATGATCTCCTGCTTGTCCGAACCGATGAGAGGACGGAACACGGGGATCTTCACGGCCTCGTTAACGGCCATGATATTCTCAAGCGTTTGGGAGGCAACCTGCCCAAGCGATTCGCCCGTCACGATGGCCTTGGCGCCCTCGATGTGTGCAATGTGCTCGGCAACCGAATACATAATGCGGCGATACATGATCACGCGCAGGTTGCTGGGACAGGTGACCGAAATCTCACGCTGGCAGTCGCCAAACGGCACCACGTACAGGCGGCCGATCTGGACACCCGGCTCAAGCGCACGGATGATGTCCTGCACCAAATACTCGCTCGTATCGGGCGTCTGCGGACGACCAGAGAAATGCACCGGCACGCACACCGCGCCGCGACGCGCGAGCATCCAGGTTGCCACCGGAGAATCAATACCCGACGACAGCAGCGTCACGACCTTGCCGGCAGAACCAACCGGCAGACCGCCCACGCCGCGCTCGGAGCGCGCATACACATAAACGCTACCCTGGACCACCAGTACGTGCACCATCGCATCGGGGTCGTGCATTTGAACCTTTTTATCGGGGAAGGCCTCACACAGCACCTCGCCCACCTGACGATTGATGTCAATCGAGGTGAGCTCATAGTCAGTATTGGAGCGCTTGGCGTGCACCTTAAACGAATCGAAGGAACCAAACTCGCGCAGCGCCTTCACGGCGGCGGCACAGTACTCCTGAGGGTCGCGATTGGTGTGATACGCCAAAGACACGCGAGCAACGCCGGGAACGGTGCGAATGACACGCGCCGCCTCATCGGCCTGATGCTCGTTAAAGGTCACGAGGATATAACCGGAAATTCGAGACACGGCATTCACGGAAAAGGCGGCCAAGGCCGCCTTGATGTTATCCATGAGGATATGCTCAAAATGTGCGCGGTTCTTACCCTTCAGTCCAACCTCGTGATAGTGGACCAGGCAGACGCGAGCCGCCATTTAGGCTTCAGCAACCTTGTGGCCGAGCGCCTTCTCGTAACGGGCCTCGTCGTAAGAGATGTCGCCGTCGACAATCTCGTCCATAGCCATCGAGATGGTATCGGCACCGGAAAGCCCAATGGTGATGTCATCGACATCCTGGACGGCAAGCACACGGTTGTGCTGGCCACGCAGCATGCTATTGATGTCGCAGGCGCGCTTGGAGGCAAGCGAAGCGAGCAGGAAGCGGTTGTGATCGGTCTTCTCCAGAAGATCGTCAATGCAAGGCTTTACAACGGACACGGACCTCAGATCCTTTCATGCATATCGAGAACGCGAACGAGCTCATCGGTCGCGAGGTCGAGATCGTCATTAACCACTACGTCGTCGTAGCGGTCGGCAAGGGCAAGCTCATCGGCGGCGTTTGCCATACGCAGCTCAATCGTCTCGGGCGTCTCGGTACCGCGACCGACTAGACGCTCGCGAAGCACCTCGAGCGAAGGTGGCTTGATAAAGATCAGCACGGCCTCGGGGAAACGCTCCTTCACCTGCAGGGCACCCTGGACATCGATCTCCAAGATGAGAGACGAACCAGAGGCGAGCTTGGACTGAACCTCGCTCACCAACGTGCCGTAGCAGTTACCGTGGACCTCGGCCCACTCAACAAACTCACCGTTTGCCACGCGGCGGTCGAACTCCTCACGCGTCAGGAAAAAGTAGTTGACGCCGTCGACCTCACCTTTGCGTGGTGCTCGCGTGGTAGCCGAAACCGTCAGGCCCAGGTTCGAGCGGCGCTCGCGCACACGAGTGACGAGCGTACCCTTCCCTGCGCCTGACGGTCCAGAAATCACAAAGAGCTTGGAATCCTGAGCGCCCACTTATTTGGTCAGCTGCTCGAGGAGCTGCTCGCGCTGACGGACGCCGAGGCCCTGGACGCGACGGGTAGCGGAGATACCGAGCTCCTCCATGATCTTGGCGGCCTTGGCCTTGCCATAACCGGGAAGAGACTCGATGAGGGTGGAAACCTTCATGCGGGAAGCGATGGGGTCATCGGAGTTGAGCACGGACTCGAGGGACTTCTCGCCCTTCTTGATCTGCTCGCGAAGCTCAGCGCGGGCGTGACGTGCGGCAGCAGCCTTCTCAAGAGCCTGCTTGCGCTGCTCATCGGTAAGCTGAGGGAGTGCCATTCGTACCTCCAAATAGTTGGGTTATATCTGATTCAATAATTGGCATTTTAGCACGTAGAACGTACAAAATGCCCAATCTCGGGTCCATAGGTTAGACGATACCCGCAAAAAGTGCAATATACTGCGCCCAAAGTTAAGCCCCTGACCTGCGATTCCACACAAAGGATGGGAAAGTTTACGCAGGCACAGGGGCTATTTTGTGCTAATGAGACCCAAAAGTGGTGACTTAGGGGAATCTTTTACGCGACGTTTTCGACCAGCTCGGCGACGATGGCGTCAAAGGCGGCGACCGGATCGTCGGCGCCGGTGATGGGACGGCCCACCACAATGTGGCTTGCGCCTCGCTCGATAGCCTGGGAAGGCGTCGCCACACGGGACTGGTCACCAAGGGCGGCACCAACCGGACGCACACCCGGAGTCACGATCAGGGCATCGGGACCCAACAGCTCACGCATGTCGTGAGCCTCCATCGGCGAGCACACGATACCGTCGATGCCGTTGGCCTGAGCGAGCTTTGCCAGGCGGGCGGCCTCCTCAGCCACGGGCGACTCGACGCCGATCTCGCTCAAGGCATCCTGATTCATGCTCGTAAGAACGGTGATGGCGACGAGCTTGGCGCGGTCCTCGCGCGCCTCCTCGGCACCCTCGCGGCAGGCAGCGAGCATGGCGCCCGAACCCAAGCCGTGAACCGAAAGCAGGTCGGCACCGGCAAGCGAGGCCGAACGGGCGGCACCGCGAACCTGATGCGGAATATCATGGAACTTAAGGTCAAGGAAGACCTTAAAGCCCAGGTCCTTGAACGTCTTGACGATCTGGGGACCCTCGGCGTAATAGAGCGTCATGCCAACCTTGAGCCAGGCGGCATGGCCCGAAAGCTCGTGGGCAAGCTCGAGCGCACGCTCACGATCGCAGTCGAGGGCGACGATTACGCGGTCGCGGGCATCGGTCTCTAGCATTCGAAAGCACCTACCAGTTCGTTGATGTCCTTTACGCCCTGGGACTCGGCCCAGGCCTCGAGCTCGTGCGCGATCTTAATCGAGGCGCACGGATCAACAAAGTTGGCCATGCCGACCGACACGCAGGTGGCGCCGGCCAGGATAAACTCAGCCGCATCTTCGCCCGTCATGACACCGCCGACACCGTTGATGGGGATATCGACGGCCTGGGCAACCTCCCAGACCATACGCACGGCGATGTGGTGGCACAGCGGGCCCGAAAGGCCGCCCTTGGGCTTGGCCACGCGGGACTTGCGGGTATGAACGTCGATGGCCATGCCCTGGATGGAGTTGATGACCGAAAGGCCGTCGGCGCCGGCAGCCTCAAGGGCCTTGGCGATCTCAGCGACGTTGACCGGCGCCATCTTCACGAACAGCGGCTTATCGGTCACCTTGCGGCAGGCAGCCATAACGGAAGAGGCGCCCTCGGGCGTGGAGCCCATGGCGGCACCGCCGGCGGCGATATTAGGGCAGCTCACGTTGATCTCGTAGCCGGCAGCCCAGGGGCACAGCTCGACATACATCTCGAGCGCGCGAACAAACTCGTCAACGGAGTGGCCGGCAACCTGACAGATGACCTGGCAGCCGTCCTTGGACAGCTGTTCGAGCCACGGACCGGACTCGCGGGCAAAGGCGGCCACGCCGGGGTTCTGAAGGCCCACGGAGTTGATCATGCCGCCGGGAATCTCAGCCATGCGGGGCGCGGGATTGCCGGGCCAGGGCTCGGCTGCGCAACCCTTGGTGGTGATGGCGCCCAGCTGGGAAACATCAAAGAAGTTCTGGAACTGCCAGCCGTAGCCAAAGGTACCGGCTGCGGTGTTGATGGGGTTCTGCATCTTGACGCCGCCGAAATCGACGGCCATGTTCACGGTACCCACTAGAAGACCACCACCTTGGAAGCATCGAACACGGGGCCGCACATGCAGGCGCCCTTCATACCGTCGACCGTCTCTACATTGCAGGTGTTGCAGGCGCCAAAGCCACAGCTCATCATGCGCTCGAGGGACACCTCGCAGTACGCACCGGCCTCGGCGGCAGCGGCGGCGACTTTCTTCATCATGACAGCGGGGCCGCAGCTGGCCACATAGTCGTAGCCGCCCTCGCCGAGCAGCTCGGCTGCCGGGTCGGTGCAAAAACCGTGCGTGCCCAGCGTGCCATCATCGGTGCAAACGTTGACCGTGGCGTCCAGCGCGCGGAACTCATCGATGCCCACGGCCTTGGAAGCGGTGCCAAAGCCCAGGCACACGTCGACATCCACGCCCTGCCCGGCAAGCATGCCAGCGAGGCAGAGCACGGGCGGAACGCCGATGCCACCGGCGACGAGCAGGGCCTTCCTGGTGCCCTCGGGTACCATCCAGCCACGGCCACCGGGGCCCAGCAGGTTAGAGGTGGAGCCGGGGCCCATCTGGGACAAACGACGGGTATCGTCGCCCACGACGGCGTACCACAGCTCGACGGTGCCGGCCTCGGCGTCGGCGCGGTAGTAGCTCAGGGGCACGCGAAGCAGCGAGGACGCATCACCGGGTACGGCGATGTTCACAAACTGACCGGGCTTGAGCGCACTTGCAAGCTTGGGGGCCGAAATAACGAGCGAGAAGATGCCGTCGGCGATCTCCCGGTTCGAGACGACCTCGAAGTCGTGCATGCGTGCAGTGGAAGGTGTGGGCATAGACGCTCCAATCCCCCATGCGGTTGCATGGACCAAACGAACAGAAAGCGCGGCACCGCAAGGGCGCCGCGCACAAAAGCGATAAGGCTATGCTAGCAGATGCAGCGTCTGCTTACCGCCGACGAACACATCGGTGGCACGACCGGTGAGCGTACGGCCGGCAAAACCGGAGTTCTCGGCGCGCGACTCGTAGCCGTCCTCGCCGACCGTCCAGGTTGCAGCGGGGTCGAACACGGTCAGGTCGGCAACGGAGCCCGCCTTGACCTGAACCTGGTCGAGGCCCAGGATCTCACGCGGCTTGATGGCCATGAGCTCGACCATGCGGCCCATGCTCATCTTGCCCGTGTTGACCAGCTCGGTGAGCACGAGCGACAGCGAGGTCTCGAGGCCGATCATGCCAAAGGGCGCAAGCTCGAACTCGCGGGCCTTCTCCCACGGGGTGTGGGGAGCGTGATCGGTGACGATAACGTCGACGGTGCCGTCGATGACGCCCTGACGAATGGCCTCGGCATCCTCCTCGGTACGCAGCGGCGGGTTGACCTTGAGCGAAGTGTTGTAGGTCTCGTCCAGGTCGTTCTCGGTCAGGAACATGTGGTGCGGGGTGGCCTCGCAGGTAACCTGAACGCCAGCGGCCTTACCGGCACGCACGATCTCCAGACCATGGGCGGTGGAGATGTGCTGGATGTGCAGCTTGGCACCAGTCAGCTTGGCGATCTCGATGTCGCGGGCGATCTGGAGCTCCTCGCCGGCAGCCGGCCAACCCTCGAGAGCCAGACGGGTCGAGACCTTGCCCTCGTTGATCTGGCCGTGGCCGACCAGATCCTCGTCCTGGCAGTGGCTCATAAAGACCTTGCCGAACATCTTGCCGTAGTCCATGCAACGACGGAGCATGCCCGCGCCCTGCACGCCGCGACCGTCGTCGGTGAAGGCGACGGCGCCGTGGGCGACCATATCGCCCATCTCGGACATGGCCTCGCCCTTAAGACCGCGGGTCATGGCACCCGACGGATAGACGCGGCAGTGACCGACCTCGGCAGCACGGGACTTGACGAACTCCACGACGGTGCCGTTATCGGTGACGGGATCGGTGTTGGGCATGGCGCACACGCCGGTAAAGCCGCCCTTGGCAGCTGCGCGGGTACCGCTCTCGATGTCCTCTTTGACCTCGTAGCCGGGCTCGCGAAGGTGAACGTGCATATCCACCAGGCCGGGGACGAGGTACTTGCCGGAAAGGTCGCGGACCTCGGCTCCCTCGACGGCGAGATTCTCGCCGACCTCGGCGATCTTGTCGCCGTCAATCAGGACGTCAACGACACCGTCAAGCTCGACGGACGGGTCGACGACGTGGGCATTCTTAAGAAGCAAGGCCATTATCGGCACCTCCAAGCAGCAGATACAGGATAGCCATACGCACGCAGATACCGGCGTAGACCTGCTCCAGGATGACGGAGCGTTGCGGGTGGTCGGCCATATAGGAGTCGAACTCGACGCCGCGGTTGATGGGGCCCGGGTGGCAGATGATCGCGTCGGGCTTCATGAGCTTCTCGCGGTCCTTAGTCAGGCCGAAGAGCTTGTGGTACTCGCGAATGGTCGGGAACGGGGCACCCTCGAGGCGCTCCTGCTGCACGCGCAGCATGTAGACGACGTCCAGCTCGGGCAGGACGGAATCGAGGTCGCTCGTCACGTGGTCGCAGCCCAGGACCTCGGGCGCCGGCGGCAGCAGCGTGCCGGGGGCGACGGCGTAGGTCTCGCAGCCCATGATCTTAAGGGCGGGGATCAGCGAGCCGCAAACGCGAGAGTGGGCGATATCGCCGACGACGGCGACCTTCAGACCGTGGAAGTCACCCTTGTGCTCCCAGATGGTGTACAGGTCGAGCAGGGCCTGCGTGGGATGGTTGTGCTTGCCGTCACCGGCGCAGATGACGCTCGCGGGCGAGTTCTGGGTGACGATGTAGGGAGCACCGGCGTGCTTATCGCGTACGACGATGCAGTCGATCTTATAGGCGTTGAGGGTCTCGACGGTGTCGACAAGGCTCTCGCCCTTGACCGTGGAGGTCGAGGAGCCGCCAAAGTTAAGGCTGTCGGCCGAAAGACGCTTCTCGGCGAGCTCGAAAGAGCTGCGGGTGCGCGTCGAGGGCTCGTTGAACATGTTGACGATGGTCTTGCCCTTGAGCGTGGGGACCTTCTTGATGGCACGCTCGTTGACCTCGGAGAACGCCTTGGCGGTCTCGAGGATGAGCTTGATGTCCTCTTCGGAGTACTCGGTAATGTCGATCAGGTGCTTATGGTTGAACGCCACGGTACTACTCACCTCCCAGCGGCGCGGAGCCCACGTGGGAACCCGGCGCGACGTCGTTAATCTCGACGGCGGTGTGGCCGTCGACTTCCTTCATATATAGGTGCACGTTCTCCTCATGCGACGAGGGAACGTTCTTGCCGACAAAGTCCGGCGAGATGGGGAGCTCGCGGTGGCCGCGGTCAACGAGGACTGCCAACTCAATGCGGCTCGGACGGCCCAGGTCCATGACGGCGTCGAGAGCGGCGCGGATGGTACGGCCCGTATACAGGATGTCGTCCACCAGCACGACGCGCTTGCCGTCGACGCTGAAGGGAATGTTGGTAGCGTGGATCGCGGGAGCGAAATTGGTCGCATAGTCATCGCGGTAGAAGCTGATGTCCAGGCTGCCGAGCGGAACGTCGACGCCCTCGATCTCCTTGATCTCCTCGGCGAGCTTCTTTGCCAGAAGGTCGCCGCGCGTGACGATGCCAACCAGAGCGAGGTCTTCACAGCCCTCGTTGCGCTCGAGAATCTCGTGCGCGATGCGAGTCATCGCTCGATTGACGGCGGTCTCGTCCATGATGACCGCCTTGGGGGAAGTCGTGCCCATCGATCTCCTTCCTCACATGTCTTGACTGCTGACACAGTCAAAAAAATAGATGCCCGACCGCTTAAAGCGGACCAGACACCCACAGGAAAGGCTGCTCTTTGGCAGCTATGTAATTCCATGTGGGTATCTCGTACCCCTTTAATGGTCAAGGGATAGTGTAGCCAACCTCGAGCTTAATTGCGAGCATAAATACAGAGCAATCCGTAAACGGAGCCCAATGCTCCATAAACCTATATATATTTGTGGGACGAGCTTGAAAACGCACGCACGAGCTGGCATAATCCCCTCTGCTGCACGCAAATCGGATCTACGTCCAGGGCCGTGGCGTGAGCACTATCGCCAAAAGAGGAATATCTCTGTGTAGATTACGCACAGGGAGTTGCTTCTGTGCTATAGTTCAGGCTTGTTTGTTAACGCGACATGTTCGTTTGTCGCCCAAGGAGGGTCAGTTATGTCCAAAGTTTGCGAAGTTTGCGGTAAGCACCCCGTTGCCGGTCGCTCCATCAGCCACTCTCACCGCGTCACCAACCGTAAGTTCCGCCCCAACATCCAGCGCGTCTACGTCGTCGTCGATGGTCACCGTCGCAAGATGAACGTTTGCTCCACCTGCCTCAAGTCCGGCAAGGTTGCGCGCTCCTAAATAAGGTCTTACCAACAAGTACCTCGGACTCTCCGGGTCAAAGACCTCGCGTTCACATAGAACTTACCAAAGGCGCCCTCCCCTACGGAGGGCGCTTTTTTGCACTCATTGGGGACAGACTTACATGAGTGTTTTCACGCATTGGGGACAGACATGACGTACGTATGCGGCGCACCGACTGACTCCGGCCCCTGCCTCACGCTGCATCCTTCCAGCCTGCAGTTGCCTTGGTCACGCTCGTGGCGCCGATACCGGTGATACGGGCAATTTGCTTGACCGTGAGATGTGCCCGTCTGAGCCTCAGCAGGCAGGCATCGCGTTCGGGGCGTGGCAGGGCCTTGAGCAGCGCAGGATCTATGCTCGGCAGAACTTCGCGCGCAACGGAAAGGGCCTCCTCATCGGAGATCCGCCGGCGTGGAAGAACCTCCATTGCCCAGATGCGCCCAGCAACTTCTTCGAGATGCTCGCAATAGCAACGGGAGCCTCCGACAATATCGAGCATAGGGGCCGCATCACAGATGTCAAAGGGATCATAGCCCAGCTGATACGCCTTATAGCTTGACCAGCGGTACGCCTCGAGCGAGTCAAGCGCACCCTTCACGGGATTGAGATGAATATAGTCGAGCAGCTGCACCGCCTGCACGTCCGACTCAACCGCGACCCGCGAATAGCGATTATCAAACAGATGCCCCGTTCTCCCCGTTTTCCCGTTGAAATACTTAGCATATGCTGTCAACGCACACTGCATTGCCTTTGAAAGATTGTCAAATGGATCATCAATCATCAAATGGAAGTGATTGTCCATAAGGCACCAAGCCAACACCGCCACTTTATGGCGTACAAACCTGTCCGAGATGTCCGATAAGAAACGATATCGGTCAGAATCATCTTCAAAAATAATCTGTTTGGAGTTGCCACGGTCAAAGACGTGGTAATAGCCGGTGAGCGAAACGGCGCGGGCGCATCGAGGCATAAATCTCTCCTTTCAAAACTGAACAGGCAACACCTAAAGGAGAGAAGGAACGCGAAATGCTGAGCCTGTGATCTATTTATATCCAATGAGCGGCAAAAACAGGCCCAGAACGGCAAAATGGCAAATCGATGTCTGTCCCCAATGAGTGGAAGCACTCATGTAAGTCTGTCCCCAATGAGCGGGGCGATGCATTAGGCATAGTTTTAGTTGAAACGGTTCATTTGATTGAAGCGTTTTAGTTTGTCTTTTACGGGAATCTGACCGTTCACCGAATTATTTCTTGCTATCATGCATCTTGTAGGGTAAATCTCCGATCGCAAGGAGACACAAATGGTGAAAAAGTCACCGGAAAACACTACTCCCGCAATTGTGGACAACGTAGAGGCGCTTGAGGCTAAGCTCGCTCAGATGCGAGAGGCCCAGGCGCTTTTTGCTACGTACACGCAGGAGCAGGTCGACAAGATCTTCTATGAGGCCGCCATGGCCGCCAACAAGGCTCGTATCCCGTTGGCGAAAATGGCCATCGAGGAGACCGGCCGCGGCGTTCTTGAGGACAAGGTCATCAAGAACCACTACGCCGCAGAGTACATCTACAACGCTTACAAGAACACCAAGACCTGTGGTGTCCTGGAGCGCGACGAGGCTTACGGCATCACCAAGATCGCCGAGCCCATCGGCATCGTGGGCGCCGTCATCCCGACGACCAACCCCACCTCCACCGCGATCTTCAAGACGCTGATCAGCCTGAAGACCCGCAATGCCATCATCATCTCCCCGCACCCGGCTGCCGCCAAGTGCACCATCGCCGCCGCCAAGCTCGTGCTTGACGCCGCCGTCAAGGCCGGCGCCCCCGAGGGCATCATCGGCTGGGTCGATGTCCCCTCCATCGAGCTGACCAACATGGTCATGCGCGACGTCGACATCATCCTCGCCACCGGTGGCCCGGGCATGGTCAAGGCCGCTTACTCCTCGGGCAAGCCCGCCCTGGGCGTTGGTGCCGGTAACACCCCGGTCGTCATCGACGACACCGCCGACGTGCTGCTCGCCGTCAACTCCATCATCCACTCCAAGACCTTCGACAACGGCATGATCTGCGCTTCCGAGCAGTCCGTGACCGTCATCGACACCATCTATGACCAGGTCAAGGCCGAGTTCCAGAAGCGCGGCTGCTACTTCGTCAAGCAGGGTGCCGAGATGGAGGCCCTGCGTGCCGCCATGTTCAAGAACGGCGCCCTCGACCACCGCATCCCCGGCATGGCTGCCGCCAAGATCGCCGAGCTCGCCGGCATCGAGGTTCCCGCCAAGACCAAGATCCTGATCGCCGAGGTCACCTCCACCGACCCCGCCAAGGAGGAGTTCTCCCACGAGAAGCTCTCCCCGGTCCTGGCCATGTATCACGCCAAGGACTTCCAGGAGGCCGTCGACAAGGCCGAGCACCTGGTGCTCGCCGGTGGCCCGGGCCACACCGCCTCTCTGTACGTGCACCCCGCCCAGGCCGAGAAGATCAGCCTGTTCGAGCACGTCATGAAGGCCTGCCGCATCGTCATCAACACCCCGTCCTCGCACGGCGGCATCGGTGACCTGTACAACTTTGGCATGAAGCCGTCTCTGACCCTGGGCTGCGGCTCCTGGGGCGGCAACTCCGTCTCCGAGAACGTTGGGGTGAAGCACTTGATCAACGTTAAGACTGTGGCCGAGCGCCGTGAGAACATGCTGTGGTTCCGCGCTCCCGAGAAGGTCTACTTCAAGAAGGGTTCCACGCCCGTCGCCCTCGACGAGCTTGGCAACGTCATGGGCAAGAAGCGCGCCTTCATCGTCACCGACCAGTTCCTCTTCAAGAATGGCAACACCCGCGCCATCGAGGCCAAGCTCGACGAGATGGGCATCGCCCACGACTGCTTCTACGACGTCGAGCCCGATCCGTCGCTGCAGTGCGCACGTCGCGGCGCCAAGCAGATGGCCCTCTTTGAGCCGGACGTCATCATCGCCGTCGGCGGTGGCTCCGCTATGGACGCCGGCAAGATCATGTGGATGATGTACGAGCACCCCGAGTGCAAGTTTGAGGACATGGCCATGGACTTCATGGACATCCGCAAGCGTATCTTCACCTTCCCCGAGATGGGCAAGAAGGCCTACTTCGTCGCCGTCCCGACCTCTTCGGGCACCGGTTCCGAGTGCACGCCGTTCGCCATCATCACCGACAAAGAGACCGGCATCAAGTGGCCGCTCGCCGACTACGCGCTGCTCCCCAACATGGCTATCGTCGACGCCGACAACTGCATGACCGCCCCGCGCGGCCTGACCGCTGCCTCCGGCATCGACGTCATGACCCACGCCATCGAGTCCTACGTCTCCATCATGGCTTCCGACTACACCAAGGGCCTCTCCGAGCGCGCTGCTAAGCTCGTCTTCGAGAACCTGCCCTCCAGCTTCACGAACGGCGCCAAGGACCCGCATGCCCGCGAGGAGATGCACAACGCCTCTTGCATGGCCGATATGGCCTTTGCCAACGCCTTCCTGGGCCTCAACCACTCCATGGCTCACAAGCTCGGCGCTTTCCATCACCTGCCCCACGGCCTCGCAAACGCCGTCATCCTGACCCGCGTCATGCGCTACAACGCCGCCGAGGCTCCCGTCAAGATGGGTACCTTCTCCCAGTATCCTTACCCCAACGCGCTGCACAACTACGCCGAGATGGCCAAGTACTGCGGCATCGAGGGCAAGGACGACAAGGAGGTCTTCGAGAACTTCATCACGAAGCTCGAGGAGCTCAAGGACTTCATCGGCGTCAAGAAGACCATCGCCGACTACGGTGTTGACGAGCAGTACTTCCTCGACACCCTCGACGAAATGACCGAGCAGGCATTCAACGACCAGTGCACCGGCGCCAACCCGCGCTACCCGCTCATGAGCGAGATCAAGGAG
>CABUHP010000003.1 GCA_902491415.1 uncultured Collinsella sp. | reverse complement strand
GACGATACCGTGCTCGTCGTTGTGCTGCTCCACGACGGCAGCGAGCGAGCGGGACACACCAACGCCGTAGCAGCCCATGATGAGCGGCTTCTCCTTGCCGTCCTCGTCCATAAAGGTGGCACCCATGGCCTCGGAATACTTGGTGCCCAGCTGGAAGACCTGAGAGACCTCGATGCCGCGGGCAGCAGAGAGCGGCTTGCCGCAGTGCGGGCAGGGGTCGCCGGCGACAACGGTGACCAGATCAGCCCACTCGTCGACGGTAAAGTCGCGCTCGGGGCAGGCACCGGTAAAGTGATAATCGACCTCGTTGGCACCGCAGGCCCACTGCTTGGAATCGCGCAGGCTCTCGTCGCACACCAGACGAATGCCATCGGGCAGGTTAACCGGTCCGATAAAGCCCTTGTGCAGACCGTTCGCCTGAAGCTCCTCGTCGGTCATCATGCGATAGCCCTTGCCAAAGACGTGCTCGGCCTTGCAATCGTTGAGCTCGTGATCGCCCGGAACAATGGCCACGACCGGCTTGCCCTCGGCGTCGATGAGTGCCAGCGACTTGCGCGTGCCGTTCTCGGCGAACCCAAAGAACTTAGCAACTGCCTCAATGGTGCCCATGCCCGGAGTCTCAACCTTGGTGAGCGTACCGTCACCAGGACCCTCGGTCACGACGACCTTGGTGCTTGCCGCCTCGTCATCGGCAGCAAAGCCGCAATCGTCGCAGTAGACGAGCGAAGCCTCGCCGGCGTCGGCCAAAGCCATGTACTCAACGGAGGTATCGCCACCGATCTCACCGGAGTCGGCAACAACGGGCAGGGCCTTGATATAGCAGCGCTCGCAGATGTTAGCGTAGGCCTGCTTCATCTTGTCATACTCCTCCTGCAGGCTCTCCTGCGTGGCGGAGAAGCTGTAGGCGTCCTTCATGATGAACTCGCGACCGCGCATCAGGCCAAAGCGGGGGCGGAACTCGTCGCGGAACTTATCCTGGATGTGGTAGAGGTTAACGGGTAGCTGCTTGTAGGAGCGCAGCTCATTGCGCACCAGGGCCGTGACGGTCTCCTCGTGCGTGGGGCCCAGGACGAACTCGCGACCGTGACGGTCGTCAAAGCGCACAAGCTCCTTGCCATAGGCGTCGATGCGGCCGGACTCACGCCACAACTCGGCATCGACCATGATAGGCATCATAAGCTCCTGGGCGCCAGCAGCGTCCATCTCGTCGCGCACGATGTTCTCGATCTTGCGAATCGAGCGCCAAGCAAGCGGCAGGTAGGAATATAGACCGGCGGCCTCCTTACGGATCATGCCGGCACGGAGCAGCAGACGGTGGCTGGCGAGCTCAGCGTCCGCCGGATCCTCTTTAAGCGTCGGCGCATAAAGCTTAGACATATACATTGCTCGGGTCATTTATTTCTCCTCAATAAGCTTGTCGACCTCGGCCATAAGCGCGTCGACAATTTGGTCCTCAGCTACTTTACCAATGATCTGGCCATGCGAAAAGAGCAAGGCCTGACCACGTCCGCAAGCAACGCCCAGATCGGCATCAGATGCCTCGCCGGGGCCATTAACGGCACATCCCATCACAGCGATCGAAAGCGGCGCGGAATAGTTCTTAAGCCGCTCGGTAACCTCCTCGGCAATGGGAATAAGGTTAACCTGGCAGCGGGCGCATGTGGGGCACGAGACAATCTCGGGGCCACGGCGACGCAGGCCCAACGACTGCAGAATACCCCAGGCAACCGGCGGCTCCTCAACCGGATCGGCTGTGAGCGACACACGCATGGTGTCGCCAATGCCTTCGGAAAGCAAGATACCCAAGCCTACAGAGCTCTTGATGGTGCCCTGGAGCTTGGTCCCCGCCTCCGTCACGCCCAGGTGAAGCGGAACGTGGGGAATCTCACGCGACAGGGCTCGATAGGTATCAAGCGTCGTTTGCACGCTATGGGCCTTGGCCGAAAGCACAATGTTCGTAAAACCGCGGTCCTCAAAGTGCTTGACGAAGCGCTCGCTCGACATCACGAGCTTTTCGGGCTGCGTGAGGTCGTCGCGCTCGGCGATATCCTGCTCGAGCGAACCGGCATTGACGCCGATACGAATCGCGCACCCAGCGGCGCCCGCGGCATCGATCACGGCATCGACCTTAGCCCAATCGCCGATATTGCCGGGATTGATGCGAAGCTTGGCGGCACCAGCCTCGACGGCGCCGATGGCGAGCTTATGGTTAAAGTGAATATCGGCGACGATCGGCACCGGAGACTCGGCACAGATGGTGTGGAAACCCTCAAGCGCGGCCTCGGTGGGCACGCTCACACGCACGATATCGCAGCCAGCCTGCGCCAACGCGCACACTTGCGCAAGCGTTGCCTGGGCGTCAGCGGTATCGGTGCAGGTCATGGATTGGACCACCACCGGCGCGCCGCCACCGATCTGCACACCGCCCACATGCACGGGGCGCGTCAACTCGCGAGGCAAAGGATGGGATAAAGACAATCCAAACACTCCCCTACAGGATAAATCGAAGGACGTCGGAACGAAGCATATAGACAAACAGCAGCGCAAAGAGCGCGATGCCCACATAGCTCACGATCGTCTGGACCTTGAGCGGAAGCTCGCGGCCAGCAATCTTTTGAATGATCTCGATGACCAGCTTGCCGCCATCGAGTGGTGGGATGGGCAGCAGGTTCATAAAGCCAAGCGAGAACGAAATGAGGGCGGCAAACGAAAGGAACGTGGCAGGGCCGGCAGCAGCAGCCTGTGAGGACATAACGCTAATGCCCACGATCGAAGAAGACTGATCGAGAATCTCCATCGTATGCTGCGGCTGGAGCAGGCGCATCACGCCCTCCGCTGTCTGCACGACATAGGAGAACGAAAGGCGAGCCGACGTGATGGGGTCTAAACGAACCACCTGCGTAGAGGCATACACACCTAGGCGCTCGTCCTCTTTGAGCGCAACCGAGGTCGAATGCTGCTTGCCGTCGCGCTCATACTCAATGGCGATATCGTCCTTACCGGCGGCCTTGCCGATGGCATCGTAAACGTCCATCCAGGTAGAGCACGATACTCCGTCAACCGAAAGTATCGCGTCGCCGCCCTCGATACCCGCCTTGGCGGCAATAGACCCCTCGTCAACCTGACCGATCACGTTGGTATCCATCGGCACGGTGACACCCGCAATAGAGTAGATGCTCATAAGCAGCAAAAAGCCCGTCAGGATATTGACGAGAATGCCCGCGAGCAGCATAAAGGCGCGCTTGAGAAAACCCTGGCCCAGATAGGTATGCGAACGCTCTTGCGCAAGGAACTCGGCTTCGCCGCACGGCAGCTCCCACACATCGCCCTCGGTAGTCGCATGCTCTCGATCGAAACGGCGGCCGTCAAAGGTGGTGTAACCCGCCGCGTCTCGCGGCAGCGTCTGATACTTGGTGGGATAGTAGCTCGGCGAGGGCTTCTCCCCTTCCTCATACCAAGGCGCGATAGAGCCCCAACCCAAGAGCAAGGCGCATGCCTCGAGCACAACCTCCTCGGATAGCTCGAGCTCGGCGGCAAGGTCGGCCACGGTCACGCGACCATGACGATAGATAGCCGCGAGCACGCGATCGGCGCACGAGACGTCCGTCGGATCCATACCGCAGATGGCAGCGTAGCCACCCAGCAGCAGCGGGGTCACGCCAAACTTGGTTCCAATGCGACGTGACGTGTAATGGATGTCAAAGCGACACGGCAGGCCCAAAAAGAACTCGGTCACACGGACGCCGCAGGCACGCGCCGCCAAAAAGTGGCCGCCCTCGTGCAAAAACACAAGGACGGAAAGCATCAGCAGGCCCCAAAAGACCGATGAGAGAACGCTCAGAACAGTATCCATAAAACGAAAAAGCAATCCTTATGGGTTAGGAACGGGTTGCGGCGAGCACCTGCGCAGCCTTTTCACGCGCCCATGCATCGATGTCGCGAAGCTGCTCAAACGAATCGACCGCCTGCATATCGTGGGCATCCATGCAGGATTCCACAATGCGATCGATATCGGTAAAGCTGCAGCCATCGTGCAGGAAGGCATCGACGGCGACCTCGTTGGCGGCATTGAGCACGCACGGCATGGTGCCACCCGTCTTGCCGGCACGTTCGGCCAGTGCCAGACAGCGGAAGGTATCCATGTCGGCAGCATCAAACGTGAGCTGCCCCAGCTCGCGGAAATCGATACGAGGCGCCGGGGTATCCCAACGCTCGGGATACGAGAACGCGAACTGGATGGGAATACGCATGTCGGAAGCACCGAGATGCGCCATCACGGAGCCGTCGGCGAACTCGACCATAGAGTGAATCTTGGACTGACGCTGCACGACCACGTTAATGAAATCGAGGTCGCAGTTAAACAGATGCATGGCCTCAATGCGCTCCAGGCCCTTGTTCATGAGGGTGGCGGAGTCGATGGTGATCTTGGCACCCATGGCCCACGTGGGATGTGCGAGGGCATCGGCACGCGTCACGCGATTGAGCTCGTCGCGGGTGCGGCCAAAGAACGGACCGCCCGAGCAGGTGAGCCAAATACAATGAGCCTCGCGTGGGTTCTCCCCCAGATAGCACTGGTAGATGGCGGAGTGCTCAGAGTCGACTGGAATAAGCTGGCCCGGTTGCGCCAACGGCATAAGCAAGTCGCCGCCGACGACGAGGGACTCCTTGTTGGCAAGGGCAAGACGCTTATTCGAGGTCAAGGCCGCATGGCTCGCCTCGAGACCGGCGGCGCCCACAATAGCGACGAGCACGCAGTCGACATCGTCGCGACGCGCGAGCTCGCAAACCGCCTGCGCGCCAACGCCGAGCTTCGTTCCCTCGGGCAACTCCTGCAGCACGGCGTCATCGCCATGAGCGACATCGGCCACGGCAACCGCCGGAACCGAGAACTCGCGGGCAGCGGCAACGAGCTCGGAGGTACTGGAGTTAACGGACAGCGCCGTCACCTGCAGGCGATCGGCATGCTGACGGCACACATCGAGTGCCTGGGTGCCGATAGAGCCCGTACAACCCAGGATGGCAACACGGAGGCGTCCATCGGGGCCATACGTCGTCTGGAAGGACATTACAGCACGCCTCCGATCATCAGCATCAGCTGCGCGGTGATGCAACCGAAGATAAGCGAATCGCTACGGTCGAGCATGCCGCCATGGCCCGGGATAAGGTTGCCGGAATCCTTGACGCCCACGCCACGCTTGATACGCGACTCGATGAGGTCGCCGATAACGCCCAGGACGGACACGACCACGCCGCACAGCAGCGCATAGGGCAGGCTGAGCTTGTAGAAGTGCGTCGCCCACAGGATGAGCCAAATCAAAACCGAGCCCAGGATGCCGCCGACAAACCCCTCCCAGCTCTTTTTGGGAGAGATCTTGGGAACCATCTTGTGCTTACCGATACGGCTGCCCACGATGTAGGCAAACGAATCGGAGACCCAAAGGGACGCGCAAACGCCCACCGAAAGCAAGGCACCGGCAAAACCGGGCACGGCATCGCGCAGCAGCACGATAGCCGACAGCATAAAGCCAGTGTAGATGGGACCCATGAGCGTCACGGCCACATCAGAGATGCGGGTACGCGGCGACCAGACATACCAAATGCCCACAGCGAGCATCAGGGCAAAAAGCAGGGCATTCAGCAGCATCGAATCGCCCAGCGCCGACAGCGGAAAGAGCACGGCGGCAGCGATGCCCATGCGCTCGTTAGCCATCTTGCCATCGAGCCTTGTCATACGGAAAAACTCATAGCAGCACAGACCGCTCATGACGGAAACAAAGATGGCAGTGGGCACGATACCCAAAACCAGACACAGGATAAAGACAACGGCGTAGACGATACCCGCGGCGGCACGGGTAATAAAGCCCGCCAGCCACGAACCGGTGCCGCTCTTCGCTGTAGGCGCTCCCGCAGCGGTAGCTTTGCGCGCAGGCGTCTTGGGAGCAGATGCCTTGGGACGATCGGACACGATTAAGCCTCCTCGGTCTTGCTCAGTCCACCAAACCTACGGTCACGGCCCTGATAGGCCAAAATGGCGTCGACAAGGCCCCAACGATCAAAGTCGGGCCAATAGGTATCGGTGACGTAGAACTCGGAATAAGCTACCTGCCACAGCAGATAGTTCGAAAGGCGCAGCTCACCAGAGGTGCGAATCACAAGCTCAGGATCGGGAAGACCGGCGGTATAGAGGTGGGAAGCCACCATGTCGTCATCAATTGCGGCAGGATCGATCTTACCGGCGGCAACGTCGAGTGCGATCTGACGGACAGCGCGGGTAATCTCGGCACGCGCGCCGTAGTTGACGGCAAGCGCCAGCGTCATACCGGTGTGATCGGCGCACTCGGCAAGACCGCGTTCAAAAACGTCGCGGGTCTTCTTGGGCAGCGCGGAAATATCACCCAAAAAGACAACACGCACGTTTTCGCGCTTCAGAAGCGGCAGCTCGTCGATGAACGTCTTGGCAAACAGATGCATCAAGACGTTGACCTCATGCTGCGGACGGTTCCAGTTTTCGGTAGAAAACGCATAGGCCGAAAGCACGTCGACGCCCAGACGCACGCAGGCGGTAATAATCTCGCGAAGGGAGACGATACCCGCCTTGTGGCCCTCGGTGCGCGCAAGACCGCGCGACGTGGCCCAACGACCGTTGCCGTCCATGATGCACGAGATATGGTGCGGAATGTTATTGAGGTCAAGGTCGGAAAAACCGACGCCCGCAGGGGCGTCGGCAAAGTACTCGACCAGTTTATGCTCGTCGTATTGCACCTTAGATCTCCATGACCTCGGCTTCTTTTTCCTTCAGAAGCTCCTCGACCTTGGCGACATACTCATCGGTGTGCTTCTGGACCTTGGCCTGCTCGCGACGGACATCGTCCTCGGTGAGCTCCTCATCGCGCTCGAGCTTGTTGTTGAAGTCGCGACGGATGTTACGGATAGACACCTTGGCCTGCTCGGCGTACTCGCGGCACTCCTTGACGAGCTCGCGACGGCGTTCCTCGGTGGGAGCCGGGAACGGCAGACGAACGACGGTGCCATCGGAGTTGGGGGGAATACCCAGATCGGAAGCGCCGATGGCCTTGACGATAGCATTGATAAGCGCCTTGTCCCACGGCTCGATGAGCAGCATGTGGGCCTCGGGGGTCTTTACGGCGGCAACCTGCGTAACCGGCGTGGGAACACCGTAATAATCGACGGTGATGTCGGACAGAATGTTGGCATTGGCGCGGCCGGTACGGACCTTGGAGAAGTTATGCTTGAGGGACTCGAGCGACTTGTCCATGTGGGCGGTGATGTTCTCTGCCATGCTTAATCCTCCTGATAGACGAGCGTGCCGACGGGCTCACCCGAAAGCGCGCGCTTGACGGTGTCCTCGCCATCGATGTTGAGGACCAAAATCGGCATACGGTTATCCTGGCACAGTGCCGCAGCCGTGGAATCCATAACCTGCAGGCCGCGGACGAGAACCTCGTGATAGGTAATCTTGTCAAAACGGACGGCATCGGCGCACTTGACGGGATCCTTGTCGTAGATGCCGTCAACCTTGGTGGCTTTAATCAGAATCTCGGCGCCGATCTCGCACGCACGAAGAGCCGCGGCGGTGTCGGTCGTAAAGTACGGATTGCCCGAACCGGCGGCAAAAATAACGACGTTGCCCTTGGAAAGGTGGTTGATGGCGCGACGGCGAATATAGGGCTCGCAGATCTCGTTCATCTGGATAGCGCTCATCACGCGGCAGGGAACATCGTTATGCTCGAAGGCATCCTGCAGGGCGAGCGCGTTCATAACGGTTGCCAGCATACCCATGTAGTCGGCCTGAGCACGCTCCATGCCACCGGCAGCGCCGGCCATGCCGCGGAAAATATTGCCGCCGCCAACAACGACGCCAACTTCGTGACCAACGGCGAGCAGCTCTTTGACCTGCTTAGCAAGATGGTCGGTAACCTTGGGGTCGATGCCATATTGGCCGTCGCCCATCAGCGCTTCGCCGGAAAGCTTCAGAAGCACGCGTTTATATCGGATGTCGGACAAAGCGATCCTCCTTTAGATTGAACTCTCAACATTCTATCAAAGGCTCTAAGAAGAGCCATGAAAAAGCAGGCTGTGAGTAAAACCCACAGCCTGCTCATTACCAGCTACAAGAGCTTATTTACTCGCCACGGACCAGACGGTCAAAGGCAACGACGGTAATGGTGTCGCCGAGCTCCTTGGAGACCTGCTCAGCGTACTTCTTGATGGTGAGGGAGCTGTCCTTGATGAACTCCTGCTCGGTGAGCACGGACTGCTTGTAGAACTTCTCCAGACGGCCGACAGCCATCTTCTCCTGAATGGCCTCGGGCTTGCCGGACTCGGCAGCCTGAGCCATGTAGATCTGCTTCTCGTGCTCGACGGTCTCAGCCGGAACCTGATCGCGGGTAGCGCAGATCGGGGCGACGGCGGCAACCTGAAGGGCAACGTCGTGAGCGAAGGTCTTGAAGGACTCAGCCTGAGCGGTCTCGGCCTTCTCGAAAGCAAACTCGACGAGGACGCCGATCTTACCACCCATGTGGATGTAAGAAGCAAGCGCGCCGTTCTCAGCCTTGCGGGCAGCGAAGCGGGAGATCTTCATGTTCTCGCCCATGATGTGAATCATCTCGGTGAGCTCGGAGGAAACAGTCTCCTCGCCCATCGGCTTCTCGAGCAGAGCGTCGACGTCAGCAGGCTCGGTGGTAGCGACAACCTCAGCGACCTTGGAAGCAAAGCCGGTGAACTTGGCGTTGGAGCCAACGAAGTCGGTCTCGCAGGAGAGCTCGAGCAGAGCGCCGGTCTTGCCATCCTCGGAGACGAACGCGGCGACAGCGCCCTCGTTGGTCTCACGGCCAGCCTTCTTGGCAGCCTTGGCGAGGCCGTTTTTGCGCAGAACGTCGACAGCAGCGTCCATGTCGCCGTCAGCCTCAACGAGAGCCTTCTTGCACTCCATCATCGGGGAGTCGGTCATCTCGCGGAGCTGCTTGACCATAGCGGCGGTAATCTGGGCCATTGTGGTTCCTTTCAAAGAGATGAAAAAGAATTAACTAAGACTGATTTACTCGGCCTTGGGCTCAGCGGCCATCTCGGCCTCGGAGACCTGCTCCTTGCCGGAGCCAGCGAGGCAGGCGTCAGCCATGAGCTCGCACATAAGGGTGACAGCGGAGATAGCGTCATCGTTGCAGGGGATGCCGTACTCGACCTCGTCGGGATCGGAGTTGGTGTCGATCAGAGCGACGACGGGGATGTTCAGGCGCTGAGCCTCCTTGATGGCGTTCTCCTCGCGCTTGGTGTCGATGACGAAGAGAGCCTGGGGCAGACCCTTCATGTCGCGAGCGCCACCGAGGTTGGTCTGGAGCTTGGTGAGCTCCTTGCCGAGAACAGCCTGCTCCTTCTTGGGCAGAACAGCCATGCGGCCGTCCTCGACCATGGCCTCGAGCTCCTCCATGCGGTTGATGCGGGAGCGGATGGTGACGAAGTTGGTCAGCATACCGCCGAGCCAACGCTGGTTGATGTAGGGCATGTTGGCGCGCTCAGCAGCGTTCTTGACGGCCTCCTGAGCCTGCTTCTTGGTGCCGACGAACAGCACGTTGCCACCCTTGGCGACGTTCTTGACGAAGGTGTAGGCCTGGTCGGCGTCGAGGATGGTCTGCTTGAGGTCGAGGATGTAGATGCCGTTGCGCTCACCGAAGATGAACGGCTTCATCTTAGGGTTCCAGCGACGGGTCTGGTGACCGAAGTGGCAGCCGGCCTCGAGCAGGGTGCGGATATTAATCTTGGTAGCCATGTTAAACCTCCTGTGGTTTGCCTCCGCGCGGGGTCATCCTCCAAAACCAACCCGGACATGTGCTACCAAAGCCCGGGCACCACGGTATGAAGTAGCCGCGCGTGCGTGATAAAAACATGTTGCCGTGAAGCAACCCGATGAATGATAGCAGGAATGCCTCTTCCTGCCAACCCGCAATCAAAACCACACACCTGAGTGCGGCGCGGGACGTCCCAGCCACTATTCGCCGCGGGGATGGGCTTGAGCCACGGCACGTTTGAGCCGATCGGGTGTGAGATGCGTGTAGATCTGCGTCGTGGACAGGCTCGCATGACCTAGCAGCTCTTGAACCGAGCGCAGGTCCGCACCGCCCTCGAGCAAGTCGGTCGCAAAGGTATGGCGCATCGCATGCGGGGCGATGTCGGCCGGAATGCCGGCGAGCGTCGCCAGCGTATGGAACCGCCGCCTGAGCATGGCGGCACTCATGCGATTGCCGCGCGCCGATATAAGCAGCGGATGCGGCCCGGTAGCGAGGTCACGGCGCTTTGTCTGAGCGAGCAACTCCGGCCTCCCCTCCTCAATATAGAGACGCGTCGCCTCGAGCGCACGACGATACAGAGGGACGATACGTTCTTTGCTCCCCTTGCCCCACAGGCGCAACGTGCGTTCGGACCAAGCGATGGACTCCACATTGAGTGCTGCGAGCTCAGAGATACGAGCACCCGAGGCATAGAGCAGCTCGAGCATCGCCGCATCGCGCAGTCCCGCGGGCGTCGAGGTATCAGGCGTCTTGAGCAGCGCCTCGACCTGCTTGGTCGTAAGGACGCCCGGCAGGTCACGCGGCAGCTTGGGCGATGCGATCGCCGAGACCGCATCGCCCTCGACAATCCCCTCGGCAGCCATCCAGCGATAGAGCGAGCGAATGGCAGACAGATGCGCCGCGAGGGTCCGAGCCGACACCTGGTCACGCGACAACTCGGCCAAAAAGGAGCGAACGGTCCGCACGTCGGCGGCGCGAGCGTCGACGTCCTCGCGCTCGCACCAGGCAGCAAAGCGCTCTAGCCTCGAGCCATAGGCCGTCACCGTGTTGGGAGAAAGCCCCTCAACGCGTGCGATATAGGCGATAAAAGAGTCGACGGTGTCGTACAGGTCAAAGGCTATGACCGGTCGCCTCCAAACAAGTCGGAACGCGTGGCCAAGTAGGCATCGAGGGCCTCGAGCGCACGGTCCGCATAGGCCTGATAGCGGTCGCGCTTGCTGCGGCGCTTACCGTCCTCGAGCGGCGGCACCAGGCCAAAGTTGACATGCATAGGCTGATAGCCCACGGTGGCAGGATCGGTCGCATAGCCCACGAGCGCACCCAGGGCACCCACACGCGGCAACTCGACGCCCGCGGCACCGATAGCCTCGGCATAGGTGTTGAGCGCCGCGAGCAGACCTGTCGCCACGGCTTCCATGTATCCCTCGGTACCGGTGATCTGACCGGCCAGACGCACGCCGGTACCGGGCACGGCAAAGGTGCCATCGAGCACGTGCGGGGCGTCGACAAAGGTATTGCGGTGCATGACACCGTAGCGGAAGAACTCAGCGTTCTCCAGGCCCGGCACCATATGGAAGACGCGCTTCTGCTCGCCAAAGGTCAAGTTGGTCTGGAAGCCCACCAGGTTATAGGCGGTCTTCTCCTTGTTCTCGGCACGCAGCTGAATCGCCGCCCAGGGGCGACGTCCGGTACGCGGGTCGGTGAGGCCGACGGGCTTCATGGCGCCAAAGCGAATGGCGTCCTTGCCGGTGCGCGCAACTTCCTCGGCAGGCTGGCAGGCCTGGAACAAATCGCCGCCCTCAAAGTCTTTGAGCACCACGCGGTCGGCCGTGGTAAGCGCCTCGATAAAGGCCTCGTACTCCTTCTTGTTGAGCGGAGCGTTGAGATAGTCGCCGCTCCCCTGCTCCTCGTAGCGCGACTGCGAGAACAGCACGTCCATATCGAGCGTGGAGGCATCGACGATCGGCGCCGCGGCATCGAAGAACGCAAGGGCGTCGCCACCGACGAGCTTCATGACCTCTTCGCTCAGCGCCGGTGAACACAGCGGGCCCGCGGCAATGACCACGTGACCCTCGGGAATCTGCGTGACCTCGCCGTGCACGACCTCGATATTGGGACGAGCGGCAACCTCGGCCTCGACAAGCTCGGAAAACTTGACGCGGTCGACCGCCAGGGCACCGCCGGCGGGAACAGCCGCGCGATGGGCGCAATCGAGCAGGACTGAACCCATGCGCTCAAGCTCAGCTTTCAGCAAACCAGCCGCGGAATCCGGACGGGTCGACTTAAACGAATTGGAGCAGACGAGCTCTGCCAGATGATCGGTATGGTGGGCCGGGGAGCTCACCTGGGGGCGCATCTCGCACAGCTTTACGGCAAACCCGCGGTCTGCAAGCTGGATCGCGCACTCCGAACCCGCCAGACCGCCACCGATAACCGTCACCTGATCGAACCGCATCTGCAAACACCTTTCTAATTGACACGTTTTCCATTGTGACCGAAGGGTGTCTGGGCGTGAAGGGCAAACTCGGAGGGCGCATACCTTCCATCCATCATGCGCTCGATAAGGCCCTCGAGTTCAAGCGAACCCAAGAGTTTGAGTACGCCGACAGCATCGAGCGAGACGAGCGCCGCAATGTCGTCGACCTTGAGTGGAGAGGCGATGAGCGCATGCATCACGGTCTGCTGCGTTGGATCCAGGTCGGCAATGCCGGGAGCATCGGGGCGCGAGTAGCGCAGGGTGCCGTAGATGCGTGAGATAGCCATCTCGATAGATTCCTCGTCGATGATGCAGCAGGCACCGTTCGCAATGAGGTAATTCGTGCCACGCGACTCGGGCGATAGGATCGACCCCGGCACGGCAAGAAGTTCGCGCCCCAAATCCATAGCAGCCTCGGCTGTGGAAAACGTCCCAGAAGGCATACCCGCCTCGGATACAAAGAGGGCTTGCGACAGGGCCGCGATTACGCGATTGCGGCGCGGAAAGGCGAACTTGCGCGGACCCATGCCCCACGGAGAGATCGACACGACCGCGCCACCCGTATCAAGCGTGCGCGTAATCAGCCCCGCGCTCGAACGCGGGTAGACCACGTCGGCGCCCGTCCCCAGCACCACAACGTGTTTGCCGCCGGCGTTGACCGCAGCCCAACCCGAGGCCTGGTCACAATCGAAACTACCGTCACTCCCGCCTCAACCGCCACCTTCGCCGCAAGCTCTGCCACGGCAAGACCATACGGCGAGGCCTTTCGCGCACCGATGATGGAGAGCGCGGGCGTCGAAAGCGCCTCGGGGTTGCCGCGCACATAGAGCGTCTGAGGTACATCAGAAAGCTCCAAAACGGTCTCGGGATACAACGCGTCACCTGGATGCAGCTCGAAGGTCCCCTCAGCCATCATTGGTCCCTCCTTCCCTGGTACATCGCCGCCTCGAGCACGTGGTCCTGCGTCACCTGCTCGCTCTCGGCGACATCTGCGATCGTGCGCGCAATGCGAACAAGGCGCACGATGCCACGCCCTGTGAGATGCGTGCGCTTCGACAGGCCGAGCACACACTTCTCCGCAGCATCATCGAGCTCGAAGGTCGAAACGACGCCGTCAATGGACCGCGTCTCGTCATCCTCGGCCTCGGCATCCGCATCGTCCATACGGGACTCGCGCCAGGCGCGAAAGGCACGACCGCGCACAACGTAGTCACGTAACTCGGCCGACGACATACCCTCCGCACCCTCGATAATCACTTGAGGGTCGGGACGGGTCACATCGATCATCATGTCGATACGGTCGGCCAAGGGACCGCGCAGTTTAGACCGATAGCGCTCGACCATCGCCGCCGAGCAGCGACACGGTACCTCGCGATCGCCCAAAAAGCCGCAGGGGCAGGGATTGCTCGCAGCCAGCAGCTGAAAGCGCGACGGGAAGGTAAAGGCCCCGTCGACGCGTACGATCCTCACGTAGCCGCGCTCGATGGGCTGACGCAGCGTCTGCAGCACGCCAGTGGGAAACTCGGCAAGCTCGTCCAAAAAGAGCACGCCGCCATGAGCAAGGCTGATCTCACCCGGGTGCACCGGGCGCCCGCCGCCGATAAGGCCTGCGGTCGAAATACTGTGGTGGGGACTGCGGAAGGGGCGGTGCCCCGCCAACAAGCCATCAATGTTCTCACCCAAAACCGAATGGATGCACAGTGCCTCCTGCTGATCCTCAACGGAAAGCTCGGGCAGGATGCCGGTCATACGGCGTGCGAGCATCGTCTTGCCCGATCCCGGAGACCCGATCATGAGCAAGCCGAGTTCTCCTGCCGCCGCAAGCGCCATGCCGCGTTTAGCGACTTCCTGCCCCAGCACGTCTGCATAGTCGAGCTCGGGCTCAAAGGTCGCCTCGACACCCTCGGAATCCAAGTAGTGCCGTGCGGCATCGCCCATGCCGTGAGCAAGCTGAGACAGATGGTCGATAAAGCCGCAATCTACGCCCGCGAGTGGCACATGCTGGTCGGACCTGCCGGCGATAAAAGACAGCCCCATGTCGCGAGCCAATAGCTGAAACGCCACCTCGCCTTTGACAGGAAGCACCGTGCCGTCCAAGCCGAGCTCGCCGGCGATAAGACAACGATCGAGGTTGTCGCGGGGAATCTGACCATCGGCCGCTAGAACCGCGATGGCGATGGGCAGATCAAAGCCGCTACCGGTCTTGCGAATATCGCCGGGCGCCAGATTGACCGTAATGCCCGAGCGCGGGATCTCAAAGCCGGCCGAGCGCATCGCACAGCGAATACGACCACGTGACTCCATCACCTCCATACTCGGGATGCCGAGCATCTGAATGCCCGGAACGCCGCCGGCAAGCGAGACCTCGACCGTGACGTGAATCGCCTCGACGCCGCGGATGCAGGCCGCGTGAACGGCAAACGTCTCGAACGCCATCACGACACCTGCCAATCGAACGCGTTGTACTGATGCTCGATCTCGGCGATATGCCCGCCGCGAATGGTGACACCCACTGCATCGAAGCGGATCGCCTTGAGCGGATAGTGCTCCATGAGATAGCAACTTGCGATACGGCGATACCGACGCTGCTTTTGGGCATCCACGGCCTCCTCGGGAAAGACCCGCGTGGTGCAATCCAGGGCGACGCGCCTGGTCTTGACCTCGGCCATCACCACGACATCGTCAAGCTCATCGAGCAGCACCAGATCGGCCTCGCCCTCGGTGCAACGATAACCCTGCTCCAGCAAGGTGTAGCCGCGCTCGTTAAAGTAGTCGATGGTGATCAGCTCGCCCAGCATGCCCAGCTCACGGGGACTGAGTCCCTTGATAAACTCGGGCGTCATCGCCCCGCAGTCGAGCTCGCCGTTTTCCCAACGCTCCTTGAGCTGCTGCGTCTTGCTCTTTTTGCTTGCGGCACTCATGGGGTCTCCTTTCCAGCACACTGCATTGCCCCGATGATGAGGGCACCTTTCATGCGGGTAAGTACAGGAAGCAAACCAAAAGCTGACCAAATGCCGTCAAAAAAAGGGCCGTACGCAGCAATGCTGTTGCATACGGCCCGCTACCAGCAGGTTTATAAAACCCTAGAGATCCCTGTCTCCACAATTGACCTAGAAAAGGCGCTCAGTCTGCAGAAAGTTTCCGCAAAAGCTCACACGATGCAGTGGACAAAGTCCATGTTTTCGAATGGCCTCGATGTGCTCGGGGCTCGCATAGCCCTTCGATCCGGCCAGATGGTACTCGGGGTACTCGGCGTCGTACTCGACCATCATCTCGTCACGCGTGACCTTTGCCATGATGGACGCCGCGGCGATACAGGCGATCTTGGCATCGCCCTTCACCACGTCGCGCTCATTGGGAACGGCGCCCAAGGGGTTGCCATCCATGAGGACGCAGTCGGGTTCAAGTCCCGTATCGGCCACGGCGCCCGCGACGGCAACGCGGATGGCGCGGGCCATACCCATCTCATCGATATCCGCAGGCGCGATATGGCAAAAACCAATCGCCGTCGCGACCTCGGCAATCTTCACCGAGAGCAGCTCGCGACGCGCCGGCGTAAGCTTTTTGGAATCGTTGATACCCCAGACGCGCGGCTCCATGGGAAGGCACACGGCACACACCGTCAGGGGACCGGCCACCGATCCGCGACCCACCTCGTCGACACCAACGACCACCCCATCGCCGCCAAGCTCATGCATAAGCTCGTACATGCCATTGACGCGCTCGCGCTCGGCAAGTTCCTTGGCATGGCGCTTAAGAGCACGCTCGCGAGCCTTGATCACCTGCTGGCGCGGGTCCTCGAGATAATGCTCCACGAGGGCGGGGATCTCCTCAAACGTTGCGCTCGCCAACTCTCCGGCAACCTGCGATGCCGAAACCGAGCTCGTCATATTGGCCATACCAGGCCCTCCTTGCATGCAAATCAGATAAAAAGAAGGGCCACCCGAAGGTGGCCCTTGTGTCCAAACGAGTGGACAGACGCTGCGATCTTCTTAGCGCTTCTCGGGGATGCGAGCAGCCTTGCCCACCTTGTCGCGGAGGTAGTACAGCTTGGCGCGACGGACGCGACCATGACGAACGACCTCGAGCTTGGCGATCTTGGGGCTGTGAAGCGGGAAGGTACGCTCAACACCGACACCGAAGGACATCTTGCGGACGGTGAAGGTCTCGCGGGCACCGGCGCCGGCCATGCGGATGACGTCGCCCTGGAAGACCTGGATGCGCTCGCGGTCGCCTTCCTTAATGCGGTAGTGAACCTTGACGTTGTCGGCGACGCGAACCTGAGGAATGTCCTCGCGGATCTGCTGACGCTCGATTGCGCGGATGTAATCCATGTGCAATTCCTTACTCTTCTAGAGGTGCCGTACCACTCTGGCCGGCACGTAGTTGAACAAACGTATTCGAGTATACACGCGCGGGTTTCTGCTGCAAGAACAATTTTTTACGCAGACAAAAAGACAAAACCCGCACATGATAACCGCCCGTCTCACGAATGAGACGGGCGGCATGAAGGGGGCTACGCTAGGCGTCTAAACCCAAAACGTTAGGCGGAACGCTTGGCCTCGAGCTTGGCCTGAGCGGCAGCCAGGCGTGCGAGGGGCACGCGGTAGGGCGAGCAGGACACGTAGTCCACGTCGGCCACGTTAAACAGGCCCTTGATGGACTTGGGGTCGCCACCGTGCTCACCGCACACGCCAAAGTGCATGTCGGGGTTGGTGGCGCGGCCCTTCTCGACGGCCAAGCGCACCAGTTCGAGTACCGCCGTGTCGATGGTCTCGAAGGGATTGTCCTCCAAGACCTTCTTATGCATGTACAGCGGGATGAACTTAGCCTCGGCGTCGTCACGCGAGAAACCGAAGGTCGTCTGGGTGAGGTCGTTGGTGCCAAAGCAGAAGAAGTCTGCGTAATGGGCGATCTCGTCGGCGACCATGCAGGCGCGCGGCAGCTCGAGCATCGTGCCCACGGGAATATTGAGCGCGACGCCCTCTTCGTCGGAAACCTCTGCGATCACGCGCTCGATAACCTCGCGGGTCTGGACATGCTCCGCCGTGATGGAAACGAGCGGAACCATGATCTCGGGGCGCGGGTCGACGCCTTCCTTGATGAGGCGGGCAGCAGCCGTGGCGACGGCGCGAACCTGCATGAGCGGCAAATCGCTAAAGACGACGGACAGGCGCACACCACGCAGGCCGAGCATCGGGTTGGACTCGACCATGCCGTCGATACGACGCAGGCGGGCACGCAGGACGGCAAGCTCTTCCTCGCTGGCGCCAGCGGCTTCCTTCTTGGTGATGGCGACCTCAAGCTCGCGAGGATTATCCAGGAACTCATGAAGCGGCGGATCGAGCAGGCGAACGACCACATCGCGACCGGACATGGTCTTAAACATCGCCAGGAAGTCCTCGGTCTGAACCTTGAGCAGGTCGGCCAGGGCCTGCTGCTTCACGGCCTCATCGTCAGACAGGATAAAGCTCTGGATGATGTTCTTGCGATCGCCCAAGAACATGTGCTCGGTGCGGCACAGGCCAATAGCCTCGGCGCCAAACTCGAGGGCGAGCTCGGCATCCTCGGGATTGTCGGCGTTGACGCGCACATGGTTGTCATGGCCACAGGTCTCGTCCAGGCGAATCTCGTCGGCCCAGGACAGGATGGTGTCCAGGTCGCCGGTAAGCTCGGCGGAGACCAGGTCGACGGGACCGTCGACAACGATGCCCTGGGTACCGTCGATGGAGATAACGTCGCCCTCGTGCAGCACGCGGTCGCTGCCCTCGATGCGCACGACCTTCTCGGCGGCGTCGATATGGAAGCGCTCAACGCCACAGACGCAGGGCGTACCCATGCCGCGGGCGATAACGGCGGCATGGCTTGTCTTGCCACCGTGGCTGGTCAGGATGCCCTCGGCGGCGACCATGCCCTTCAAGTCATCGGGGTTGGTCTCCCAGCGAACCAAAATGACCTTGCGGCCCTCGGCGGAACGCGTGACGGCGTCGTCGCTCGAGAACACGACCTCGCCCACGGCGGCACCGGGGCTGGCATTAAGACCGCTGGCCAGCGCCTCGTACTTCTTGGAGGCGTCAAACTGCGGGTGCAGGAGCTGGTCGAGTTGCGCGGGGTCGATGCGGCTCACGGCCTCTTCGCGAGTGATCAGGCCTTCCTCGACCATTTCGATAGCGATGCGCAGGGCGGCGGTGGCGGTGCGCTTGCCCACGCGGGTCTGGAGCATCCAGAGCTTGCCCTGCTCGATGGTGAACTCGATATCGCACATATCGCGGTAATGATCCTCGAGCGTCAGGAACACGCGCTCGAGCTCCTCACCTGCGGACTCGAGCCCCGGGGTGGTCTTGAGGTCGGCGATGGGCTCGGTGTTGCGGATACCGGCGACGACGTCCTCGCCCTGGGCATTGACCAAAAAGTCACCGTAGAACTCCTTGGTGCCGTCGGCCGGATTACGCGTAAAGGCGACGCCCGTCGCAGAGGTCTCGCCCTTGTTGCCAAAGGCCATGGCCTGCACGTTGACGGCGGTGCCGAGGTCGTCGGAAATGCCATGCTGTTTGCGGTAGATGCAGGCACGCTCGTTCATCCAGCTGCCAAAGACGGCCTGGATGGCAAGACGCAGCTGAAGCTCCGGATCGTGCGGGAAGACGGGCTTGCCGTCAGCGATCTCGAGCTCGGGATACAGGGAGGCATCGACGTTCTCGGAGAAGATCCCCTTGAAGGTCTCGACGAGCTCCTGCAGATCCTCGGCCGAAAGCTCGGAGTCGACGCGGACACCGGCGACCAGGCGTGCCTGGGTCAGCGCGTTCTCGAACAGGTCGGCGTCAACGCCCATGACGACATTGGAAAACATCTGGATAAAGCGGCGGTAGCTATCCCAGGCAAAACGCGGGTTCTGCGTCTGCGCGATGAGGCCCTGGACGGAATCGTCATTGAGGCCCAAGTTGAGGACCGTGTCCATCATACCGGGCATGGAGAACGGAGCGCCCGAGCGAACCGACACGAGCAGCGGATCGGAGGCGTCGCCGAGCTTCTTGCCGCAGCGGGCCTCAAGGTCTGCCTCGGCGGCAACGATCTCATCGAGTGCGCCCCCGGGCCACACGTTGCCGGCACCGGAGTACTCGACGCAAGTCTGGCAGGTAATGGTAAAGCCACCGGGAACCGGCAGGCCGATGCGGCTCATCTCGGCAAGGTTTGCGCCCTTGCCGCCAAGCACGAAGTTCATGGACTTGTCGCCCTCAGTGACACAGGTGCCCTGGGCGTCGGTTCCAAAACGGAAAACCCTCTTGTAATCGCTCACGATACTTCCCCTTCCATGCACTTTCGCGCACGACCGTGGTGACGAATCGACCCGCCGGATGCGAGCCGTGAGGGTACTATACGGCGGGCATTGAGCGGGCTTGCGCAGAGGGCGCGGGGGTTGGTAAACGTGGTAAATATGGCGGTAAACGGTAGGTAAAGGTGGTTACCTTATGAAGATACCAATGCAGGAAGCTTACAGGTCAAATGCCAGTTTCTTGCTAAATCGCTTTACCAATATCGTGCATTATTTTTAGCTAGTCTTATATAGACGGGCATTTTAGCTACCCCAATGAGCTAGCTTTGCTGGGCTCGGCGGGCGGCGCGGCGGGCGCGGACTTCTTGGATTTCCTCCAAGTGGCTAATGATCTCGGAGGCGCTCTCCTCGATCGCCTTGCCATCGGTACGCACCACAAAGCAGCCTAGGCGCTTCATGAGGGCACGGGCTTCCTCGAGCTCGCTGCGCACACTCTCGGGCTCGGCATAGGAGCCGGCAACGGCACGGGCGTAATCATCGCCCAAGCGGCTATCGCGAATCTCAGAAATAACGTCGACGGTCGAAATCAGGCCGAACAGGCGCATCGGGTCAACCTCGTAAATCGACTTCGGCGGCTCCATGCCATGGGCCAACGGAACATTGGCAACCTTGTAACCCTGATAGGCCAAATACATCGACAGCGGCGTCTTGGACGTGCGGGATACGCCCAGCAGCACGATATCGGCTCCCGAAAGGTCGTCGCAGCCGCGTCCATCATCGTGCTCAACGAAATACTCCATGGCCTCGATACGATGGAAATAGCGGTCATCAGTCTTGTGAATCACGCCGGCAACGCCCTTTGGCGACACACCGATGAGCGACGACAGCACGGCGAGCGTCGGGCCGATCAGGTCGACCGAACGGATATGCAGCATACCCAGGTAATCGAGCACGCGGGCGCGAAGCGCCGGGTCGACGATGGTATGGAACACGGCGATATCGCGATGGTCGGCATCGACGCGCGGCCCCACAAATGACTTGAC
>CABUHP010000002.1 GCA_902491415.1 uncultured Collinsella sp. | reverse complement strand
CGGGTGCCCTACCGGGAGTAGCCCTGACGGTTGACAAAACTATAGGAACACCCAATGACTATGTCACGGATGCGTCAGTGTTTGGTATGCCTGCAATGTGCAGCGCATAAATTCGATGCCGCAGGGCGATGCTGATGCTATAGTTACTGCGGTTAATGAGGGTCAAGAGAAAGGTTACAGGTGAAATCCAAACCTCGACCATACAGTCGATGACCCCATGCAGGTGCTTTTTGCGCATGCACGGGGTGTACGCGTCGAGCGGCGTGCCGCCCGCGCATGCGTATACATATCCAGAAGCCCCCGGACGCCGCACGCGCGGCCGCGTCTGGAGGAATTATGATGGGGAGCACCATTGAATTATCTGAGTGAGATGCTCAAACTGCCGGTCTTGGACGTCGATGGCGAAAAGCTCGGCGTTGTGAACGATTTTGGCATTGCTACCGGCGAAGTTTTTCCACACGTGACGTCGCTCGCGTTCCGCGGACCCGGCAAGACGCCGTTTATGATTAGCTGGCGCAAATGGGTCGACCGTATCGACGAGACGGGTGTACACCTTAAGACGTCGGCCACCGAAATTCGTTTTTCGTACCTGCAGCCGACCGAACTCCTGCTCGCCCGCGACGTGCTCAACAAGCAGATCGTCGACACGCAGGGCATGAAGGTCGTGCGCGTCAACGACATCAAGTTTTCCATGTCGGGCGAAAACCAGCTGCGCCTGCTGGGCGCCGAGGTCGGTGCCCGCGGTCTGCTACGCGCCATCAGCCCCGCGCTCGAGCATATCGTCGAAGGCTTTATGAAGCACCTGGGCAAGCCGCTCAGTGAGGACATCATCGCTTGGTCCTACATGGACCTGCTCGACCGCTCGACCAAGAACATTCAACTCTCGGTGTCGCACAAGACGCTCGGCGAGCTGCACCCTGCCGACATCGCCGACATTATCGAGCAGCTCGACCCGCGCCTACGTGCGCAGGTGTTTGCGCAGCTCGATACCGCCCAGGCCGCCGAGGCCATCTCGGAGTTCGATGACGACGAGCTTATGACCGAGATGCTCGAGGGCCTGTCCGATACCGACGCATCGTCGATGCTGGCCATGATGGACCCGGACGACGCTGCCGACCTGATCGACGAACTCGATTACGAGAAGGCCGAGAAGCTCCTGCGCCTGATGGGCGTCAAGGAGGAGAAGGCGATTCGTAATCTGCTGGGCTACGAGGACAACACCGCCGGCCGCATCATGACCTCGGAGTTTGTCTCGCTGCCCGCCACGGCGACGGTCGGCGACGCCATCGAGGCGATTCGCAAGCTCGACGAGGACTTTGAGAGCGTCTATTACGTCTATACCGAGGACCCGAGCGGCATGCTGACGGGCGTGCTTTCGCTGCGCACGCTGATCGTGGCCGACCGCGACGCCACGCTGGGCCAGCTCGCCTATCGCGATCTGGTCTACGTGTCACCCGACGAGGACCAGGAAGACGTGACGGACGAGATGACCAAGTACGACCTGGTTGCCATCCCTGTCTGCGACGAGAACCGTCATATCCTGGGCATCGTGACCTTCGACGACGCCATGGACGTTATTGCCGAGGAGCATCAGGAGGACCTGCAGATCGCCGGTGTCGGCTCGGGCGATAGCGCGTCGGACGACTCGACGAACGTGCTCAGCTGGTTCGTGCATCGCCAGTACTGGGTTGTTGTATGGGGCATCGCGTCGTGCATCATGGCGACCGTGCTGGGAACGGCGCTCGGCTCCGCGCATCTGGTGGTGTTCCCCATGTGCGCCATGCCGCTCGTGCTGCTGGCGGCCTCGCGCATGGTGTCGTTCGTCAAGAACTACTTCCTGGAGTATGACGGTCACGACGACGAGCCCAAGCCGTATCTGGGGTTCTTCTTCCAGAGCACGGGCATGGGCCTGATTCTGTCACTCGTGACCTACCTGTGCGCCCAGCTGGTGCGCACCGCTGCGTTCCCCGATGCGCCCATGTTTGAGGAGCAACTCTTTACCGGGTGCTTTAATATCGCTGCCATCATTTGCCTGGTTGGCAACATGAGTGCCGTGATTTACCTGATGGTGCTGTTCTGGCGTGACGAGCATGACCTCAACACGTCGGGCACCGCCATGAACGTTATTGCCGTCATGATCTCGTGCGTAGCGTACTGCGCCGCTGCGGTGCTGCTCACCATGTCGGTCATTGGTTAGGTGGTCGCGTGCAAAATACCAAGCAAAAGTCGGGCACCAAGCAAAAGTTGACCATCGCGGCCATCTTTGGCGCTATGGGCCCCGGTCTGCTGGCGGCGCTTTCGGGCAATGACGCCGGCGGCATTGCGACGTATTCCAGTGCGGGCGCCAACTATGGCTACAAGATGCTCTGGATGCTTCCCGTCATGACTGTGCTGCTCATCGTGACGCAGGAGACCGCGGCGCGCTGCGGCTGCGTCACGGGCAAGGGCCTGGCATCGCTCATCCGCGAGCGCTTTGGCGTGCGCAAGAGTGTACTTGCTATGGCGGCGCTGTTGATCGCCAACACGGCTGTGACCATTTCGGAGTTTGCGGGTATCGCCAGCGGCCTTGCTCTCTTTGGCGTGCCGGCGAGCATCTCGGTGCCTTTGGTGGCGCTGCTGGTGTGGATGCTTACCATGTCGGGTAGTTTCCAGCGCATCGAGAAGATTCTGCTGCTGGTGAGCTGCGTCTTCGTGACCTATATTGTCGCCGCGTTTATGGCTGGCCCCAACTGGGGTGAGGTCGCGGTCGACCTGGTCGTGCCTAACATTCAAAATGACCCCAGCTACGTGTCGCTCGTGGTCGCGACGATCGGTACCACCATCGCGCCGTGGATGATTTTCTTGGCGCAGAACAACGTGGTCGATAAGAATGCGGGCGAGGACGACATCGTGCTGCAGCGTATTGATACCGTGAGCGGCTCGATCGCTGCTGATATCATTGCGGGCTTCATTATCATCACGACCGGTACGGTGCTGTTCCCGGCGGGTATTCAGATTAGCGATGCCGCCGATGCTGCCCGCGCGCTGGAGCCTATTGCGGGTCAGTGGTCCACGGTACTGTTTGCCTCGGGCCTGGTCGCGGCGAGCTTCTTGGCCGCCTGCGTGCTGCCGGGCGTTACGTCGAGCGCTATCTGCGAGGCATTTGGCTGGGAGCGCGGTGCCGACCGCAGCTGGGACGAGGCCCCGGTTTACCGCGGCATCATTACGGCCATCATCGGTATCTCTGCCGTGCTGGTGCTTATGCCCGGCGTCGATCTGTTCCAGATTATGATGACCTCACAGGTCATCAATGGCGTGCTACTGCCCGTGGTTCTGGTGTTCCAGGTGGTTATCGCCGCCGACCGTCACATCATGGGTGCCAACCGCAATGGCCGCGTGTGGAACGTGCTCACTTGGGCGACTATCGCCGTGATTACGGTGCTGACAGTCGTCATGTTTGTGCTGCAAGCGATGGGCTACAGCGCTTAACGCCCACTTTTGCTTCCGAACAGGCCGCAGCGATGGGCTGCGGCCTGTTTTTTGCCCGCGACCTCTTGGGGCCGGCTCGAAAAGAGTGATTTTGGGTTGTTTGCTGCGGGCTATTTGTCGGTGCCCAGCTTGTGCGGCTTGAAGGCAAGCGCATTGACGAGTGCGTCGGTGGCAGACTTGACGGCTGCTGGCTGCGGATCGTTGACGTGATCCTCGGGATGCACGGGCAGGTCCTTCTTGACTGCGTCGTGGATCAAGTTGAGGTACTCAGTCACGCCAGTGGTCGATAGGTGCGTGCCATCGCCATCGAACAGGTCGTTGCGGTTGGCACTGTATCCGTACCAATCGATAACGCGCACGTTCTTGTAGCGCGTAGCGGCGTTGGCGATGGCCTGGTTGGTAGAGCCAACCCACGGCTGCGGGCTGCGCGTGTTCACAAACACCACAATACGCTTATCTCCTGCATCGGCCATGATGGCGTCGATCTGGTCGTCGGTTACCAAGCCGTTGGTGCCCAGGGCAAAGACCACGATCTTGCCGGCAAGGTTCTGCTGGATATAGCCCTCAAATGTCGCGCGCCCCGCATCAAACTGGCGGCCCTTTTCGGCATCGATATGGCTGTGCGGGAACACGCCGTCAAAGGTGTCTACGGCACGCAGCGACACGGAGTCGCCGATCATAAGCAGATCGTAGGAGCCATCGGGGAAGCCGTCGTTGTCCTTGTCGGTGTCGTCGGCCGCCTGCTGGTCGGTGGGCGCGGTGTTCTTGGCTTCCTTGTTCAGAACTTCGGCGCCCTCGCCGCTCAGCGCAGACGTCTCGGGCACAAAGATCAGGCCGCCCAGTGCAACGACCAACACGACAGCGCAGGCTGCGCAGACAGGGATGTGCGTGCGTGCCCAGTTGGCGGGCGTGGCGGTGCCGTCGCGGAACTCGGATACGGTGCGCCCAAAGGCGCCCTTCCTAAACGGAGTCTCGATAAAGCGATATGAGCATTCGGCCACGGCGACCACCAACAGCACCTGCAAAATGTACTGCCACCACGGTGTATCGTTGATGTTGGCGACCGGGTTCATGAGCAACAGCAGGGGATAGTGCCACAGGTAGATGCTGTACGAGCGCTTGCCAACCCATACGAGCGGCTCGGCGGACAGCGCGCGGGCAACCATTCCCTGGGGCTGCACGCAGGCCGCGATGACCATGAGCGTGAGGATGGAGCATAACAGCGTGCCGCCGCGATACTGGAAGGCGGTGTAGCCGTTGGTGAGCGCGACCATGGCGGCAAGGCCAACCAGACCCACGACGCCCAACACATCGATGGATGCGGGCGAGGACCAAAAACGCACGAGGACGCTCGGCTGTGCCGGGGCGGTCTCGGCTGCTTCGTCGGCCTTCTCGCCAGGCTTGCCCTCGGCGTTCTTGCCGTGCTTGGCGGCCCCGACCAAGCGGTCGAGCCCCAAACGATGAACGAGACGCACCGGCGCCAGGTCGCGATCGGGGATAAAGGCCATCCAGGCACCCAGCAGCAGCGAGAACACACGGGTGTCGGTGCCGTAGTACACGCGGCTGGGGTCGGCGGCAGGGTTGTAAAGCACCATCATGGCAAGGGCAGATACCGCGGCAAGGCCTAGAACCACGCGGCGCGTGTTGGGCTTGCTCACATGCATGGATACCATGGCAAACAGCAGCGGCGGCCAAATCAGGTAGAACTGTTCCTCGATGGCAAGCGACCAAAAGTGCGTGAGCGGTGAGGGGTCGCCCAGAGCATTGAAGTACGAGACGTTTTGAGCAATCTGCCACCAGTTGTTAAAGAACAGCAGCGACGGCAAGATGTCGGGGCGCATCTTGGTGAGCATCACGTGGTTGAAGACGGTACACAGCGCGCAGGTCACCACCACGACGGTTACCACGGCGGGGACCAGGCGACGGATGCGGCGAATCCAGAAGCTCTTAAGGTCGATGCGTCCGGTCTTAGCGACTTCGTTGAGCAGCAAGCGCGTGATCAGATAGCCCGAAAGCACAAAGAAGATCGTGACGCCAAGCAGGCCGCCCTGCGCCCACGTGAGGTTAAGGTGATAGAGCACCACCGCGACGACGGCGAGCGTACGCAGGCCGTCAAGGGCAGGGATGTAGCGGGATTTGGGGCGAGCAGGCGTCTGCTCCGCGGCGGGAGTGTTGGCGCGGCCCGCGTTGTTGGCAGAAGCACGATGGGAGCTCACGGTGCGTCGCGGTTCGTTGGCACGGCGTTCGCCCTTCACGCGTTCGTGCGGCGCCGGCTCGTTGCCCGTGCGGCGTCGACCGCGCGAGCCCGATTGCGAGAGTTGTTCCATAAAACATCATCCAATGACGAGAATAATCAGCACGCCTTCATTGTAGCTGCCTGCTCCTGTGAATGCTTGCTGCTGGCGCAAGCTCAAGCGCGCGTCCACATCAAAGTGAACTAAAGTTATAGGGGGTGCGAGAGTGCACGATCGACGGCTGGCGGTGGGCATAAGGCCCGCAGATGAGGAGGTTTCCATGGCAGATCGCGGCATCGTTGCGGTGTTCGGCAGCATGAACATGGACCTTTCGGTGGCGTGCGAGCGCATACCGCGTGCGGGCGAGACCGTCGGCGGCAGCGGGTTTATCACCAACGCCGGCGGCAAGGGCGCCAATCAGGCCGTAGCTGCCGCGCGTATGGGCGCTTGCACGCACATGATCGGCGCGGTCGGTCGCGACGCGTTCGGCGCGTCGCTCGTGGCGGGGCTCCAAGACGCCGGCGTGGACTGTGACTTTGTAGTGCATCGCGATGATGTGGAGACGGGAACGGCGACCATCATTCGCTGCGAGGGAGACAACCGCATCGTGCTGTCGCCGGGCGCCAACCATGCGCTTGCGGGCGAGGACGTTGCCCGCGCGCTGAGGCGTCTGGTGGCCGATGAACTCGATAGTGACGCCAGCAAGATTGCCCCGGCTGCCGGAAGCGTCTTTATCGCCCAGGGTGAATGCGACCTTGTAGCGACGGCCGAGGCGCTTGTTTGCGCTCACGAGCTCGGGTTCTATACAGTCTTTAATCCGGCGCCTGCCTGCGATGTGCCTGCGGAGGACTGGTCCGCGGTCGACCTGGTCTGCCCCAACGAGACCGAGTGCCAGGTGCTGACGGGCATTCTGCCCACGGATGATGCGAGTTGCGTCGCCGCGCTCAATGCGCTACTCGACAAGGGCGCCGGAGCTGCGGTCATCACGTTGGGCGGCGCCGGGTCGGTTACGCTCGGCGATGACGGCGAGCTGCTGCGCATGCCGGCACTTTCGAGTACGGTAGTCGATACCACGGCCGCCGGCGATACGTTTATCGGCGCGTTGGCGGCGGCTCGCCTAGAGGGCTTGCCGCTCTTTGAGTGCATGGCTGCGGGTGCTCGCGCCTCGGCAGTGACGGTGTCGCGCCTGGGCGCTCAGCAATCGATTCCCACGCGCGCCGAAGTTGAACATTGGTTTGGTTAAACGATAAAGACGGAGAAGCGGAGTAGAACAATGGCAATCAAGAAGCTGATCCTTGATCTGGATATGGGTGTGGACGATGCGATGGCGCTGGCCTATGCCATCGCGAGTCCCGAGGTGGAGCTCGTGGGCATCACCACGTGCTTTGGCAACGTGCGCGTCGAGCAATCGGCGCACAATTGCCTGGCGGTGCTCGATCTGCTGGGTCGCCCCGAGGTTCCGGTGTACCTGGGTGCCGACCGTCCTCTGCAGGCGACTGAGCCCTATACGCCGCCGGCGTCCACCGCGCTCATTCACGGCAAGAACGGCATCGGCGGCGCGAGCGTGCCCGCGTCGCCCTACGAGCCGGTGGGGGCGACCTCGGCCGACGGCAACGCTGCGGTCGATTATCTGATCGATGCCGCGCGCACCTATGGTCCCGATCTGGTCTACGTAGCGACTGGCCCGCTCTCCAACCTGGCGCTCGCCCTGGAGCGCGATGCGGCGGCGATGATGTCCATTGGCCGCGTGGTCGTGATGGGCGGCGCCCTTACCGTGCCCGGTAACGTGAGCGCGGGCGCCGAGGCCAACATGGCGAGCGATCCCGAGGCAGCCGACGCGGTGCTGCGCTCGGGCCGTAAGCTCACCATGGTGGGTCTGGACGTGACGCATCGCGTGGTGCTCACACGCCGCGACATTGCCGGCTGGACGGGCTCGGGCACCATGGCGGGCTGCGCATTTGCGAGCATGGTCGAGCACTACATTGGCTCGTACGAGATGAACGCACCCTACCTGGGTGGTTGTGCGCTGCACGATCCGCTGGCCGTTGCCGTGGCGATCGACCCCACGCTCGTAGGTGCGCTCGGCTGCAACCTGCGTGTTGATCTGCTGGGCGAGTACCGCGGTCGCACCATCTGCGATGAGCGCCGCCTGTCCGATCCGGACAAGAGCGCGCTTGTGGCACTGACCGTGGATGCTCCGCGCTTCCTGTCCGAGTTCAAGACGCGTATGGCCCGTGTCCTTGGCTAAGTTGTCTTTTTGGGACGGGGCTTTTTTGACTGTTATGATTGGTGCGACCATTCGAACCAGCTAAAAGAGCCCGTCCCAAATTGACTACCGAGAGGATCTGCCATGGAGCGCATTGCGAGCTTTTCCGTTGACCATCTGTTGCTTGAGCCCGGCGTGTATGTGAGCCGCATCGACCGCGATCCGGCGACCGGGGCCGCCGTCACCACCTTTGACCTGCGCCTGACCACGCCCAACAAGGAGCCGGTCATGAACACGGCCGAGTGCCACACCATCGAGCACCTGGGCGCGACGTTCCTTCGCAATCATGCCGAGTGGTCGGGCCGCATTGTCTACTTTGGCCCCATGGGCTGCCGCACGGGCTTTTACCTGGTTGTGTTTGGCGAGGTGACGAGCGAGGAGATCCTGCCGCTCGTGCGTGAGCTGTTCGAGTTTGTCGCCGGCTTTGAGGGCGATGTCCCCGGTGCCGCTCCCGAGGAGTGCGGTAACTACCTGGACCAGAACCTCCCCATGGCCAACTGGCTTGCGCGCCGCTACCTCGACCGCGACCTGGCCGATATCGACGAGAAGCACCTGCACTATCAGCAGGCGTAAGGGCTTTATCGCCCAAAACGCGCGCATTGGGCGCCTTCGCTTATGCGGGGGCGCCTTTTTGTTGATTGGTCGGGACGAGCGTTCAAAATCGCTCATGTTTGTTCTAGAATGTTCGTATAGTCACATTTACGAACAGGAGTGAACATGCATATCTACTCTGTCAACGATCCCGAGTTCAAGTCCTATGGCAACGTTTGGGATGACGTTCCGTCCGAGCTTACGTCGCCCGTGCTCGAGGCACTTGCCTCCACGCCCATCCCCGAGGGCAGCAAGTACGTAGCAGGCGCGCCGGAGCTCGAGGACGTCAAGGATGCCGACAAGCTTGGCTTTCTCATGTTTGGTGGCCGTCCGTTCCAGCTGGGCTGGTGCAACGGCCACAATACACGACTCAACTGCCTGGAGTATCACCGCGCGAGCGAATTCAACTTGGGCGCTCGCGACTTTATCCTGCTCGTGGCGCATCGCTGGGAGATCGAGGACGGCAAGCTCGACACCGCGTGCGTCAAGGCGTTTCGCGTGCCGGCGGGTACGGTCGTCGAAGTCTTCAACACCACGCTCCACTACACGCCGTGCATGGTCGACGACGGTGGCTTCCAGGTGATGGTGGCGCTGCCCGCCGGCACCAACGGCCCGCGCCCCGAGGCTGCGGCCGACATGCCCACGGCCGGCGACAGCTACTGCTACTGGAAGGCCGACAAGTGGGTTCTCTGCCATGCTGACAGCCCCAAGGCTGCCGAGGGCGGCTACGTAGGCCTCATCGGCAAGAACCTCGACATCACCGTGGACTAGAATCTTCCGTCTCGATCTGTAACATCTAGCGGGCTAAATCGTCTCTACCTGTTACAGATTTAGACAAACTGCAGGGGACAGACCGAACAATCTCGATCTGTAACACCAGGCCCGGTTTTGACGGCCTACCTGTTACAGATCGAGACAAACGGGCCCAAACCACCACAAAGGTGCCTGTCCCCATTGCGGTGGCTGCCTAGAGTTGGCTGCGCAGATAGTCAGCCATATATGGAACGGCGAAACGCACGTAACCGCGGCGCGCCTGTTCGATTACGCCGGCGTCGATGAGGCGCCGGCGATACTTTTGCGCATAGTCGGGTGTGACTGACATACGTTTCGCTACATCGGAAATGCGCGAAACGGCGTCTTCGTCATCAGTCATTGCGTCGAGAAACGCGACGTCTTGGTCCGATAGCGCGGCGAGCGTCGTTTCACAAACATCGTTTTCGAAATCGGCTTTTGACGCTTCGATAGCTCCGTCGACTTGCTCTGGCGTTACGTGTTCTCCTGTCTTGCAGCGATTGCCGATGTTATAGCCGATGAGCTGCAGCATATAGGGCGAGCCTTGGGTTGCGCGAGCGGCACGGAGGCGAAGATCGCCTGGAATATCAAGGTCGAGCTCTTCGAAAGCCCGCTGATAATAGGCATCGACATCTCCGACTGAAAGCGGTTCGAGCGTGACCTTGCGAGCGCGGTTGAGAAATGTCAGCACGCGGTCATTGAGCGTTGCACAGACGGCTCCCGGGAGACCTGCCATAACAAGCGCGACGTTGAGTCCCTCACCGACCAGCTCTTGATAGGCGGTGACGAGCTGTCTAATCTCAGGTGAATTAGCTTGGAGCTCATCGATAAGGATGAGGATGCCGTGCCCCTGCTCGGTCAGCTTGCGCGCCAGCTGCGTGAGTTTGAACTGGAAACTCTTGGTCTCCTGCACATCGCGTGTGAACTCGAGACCGGCTGAGAAGCCGAAGACGCTCAAGCTACCGCCAGAAAGTTTGGGGAGATGACGCTTGCTGACATAAGGCTCGCCTGCTTCTTGGATTTTTTCAACAATGCGCTCAAGCATATCTTCGGAGGCTACGGTGGGTGTGGCGACAACAAAACCGAGCTTGCGTGCGCGGTCGGCAAGTTCCCACAGAAGAACCGTCTTGCCGCTGCCTCGCTGGCCGAGCATGAGCATGGCTCGGTCTCGATTGCCCGGCTCCTGCTCAAGACCGGAGATGAATGTCGAAATCACGTTCCCGCGACCCACCAGATAGGACGGGCGATTTCCAAATGAGGGGGAGAAGATGGTTTCAGTCATAAGTCTCCTTTCCTTTTTTTCCTATTTTTTCCTTTCTTTCCTATTCAGTCAAATGAATTGCTGAGCGAAGGCGGTTACGTAGGCCTCGTCGGCAAAACCTCGGCATCACCTGCGACTAGAATCTTCTGTCTCGATCTGTAACATCTAGCGGGCTAAATCGTCTCTACCTGTTACAGATTTAGACAAACTGCAGAAGCTGACCGAACAATCTCGATCTGTAACATCAGGCCCGGTTTTGGCTGCCTACCTGTTACAGATCGAGACAAACCGCCCCCAACCGCCACAAAGGTGCCTGTCCCCTTTGTGGTGATTGGCAGGCGGGTATCAAAAAGTGTCAGACGGGGCGGCTGTCGAGCACCTGCGTGCGAAAAGAAGTATCGGCCTACGTCGTTGCCGTTGAGCGACGCGTTGTTTGTAGGGATACTGAAACCACGACAAACAGCGTGCGAAAGGATTGATGCATGGCTTTCCGTAATGACTTCCTGTGGGGCGGCGCAACGGCTGCCAACCAGTGCGAGGGCGCCTACGACGTGGACGGCCGCGGCCTGGCCAACGTGGACGTGGCTCCGCACGGCCCCGAGCGCTATGCGGTGGTCTCCGGCCAGCGCAAGATGCTCGACTTCGAGGACGGCTATTACTATCCCGCGCAGACCGGCATCGATTTCTACCACCACTACAAGGAGGACATCGCTCTCTTTGCCGAGATGGGCTTTAAGACCTTCCGTATGAGCCTGGCGTGGACCCGCATCTTCCCCAACGGCGACGAGACCGAGCCCAACGAGGCTGGCCTGGCCTTCTACGAGGACGTATTCCGCGAGTGTCAGGCGCACGGCATCGAGCCGCTCGTGACCATCACGCACTTCGACTGCCCGATTCACCTCATCAAGGAGTACGGCGGCTGGCGCAACCGCAAGCTCATCGACTTCTACAAGAACCTCGCGACCACGATCTTCACCCGCTACAAGGGTCTGGTGAAGTACTGGCTTACCTTTAACGAGATCAATATGATCCTGCACCTGCCGTTTATGGGTGCCGGTCTGGTCTTTGAGGAGGGCGAGAACAAGGAGGCCGTCGAGTACCTGGCCGCCCACAACGAGCTCGTCGCCAGCGCTTGGGCAACCAAGATCGCTCACGAGATCGATCCTGAGGTCAAGATTGGTTGCATGCTCGCCGCAGGTAGCTACTACCCCTACAGCTGCCGTCCGGGCGATGTGCGCCAGGCACAGCTCGACAATCAGGACAATTACTTCTTCGTCGACGTTCAGAGCCGTGGCTACTACCCGGCCTATGCCGTCAAGAAGCTCGAGCGTCTGGGCATCGATGTGGGCATGACCGACGAGGACCGCGAGATCCTAGCCGCCAACACCGTCGACTTCATCAGCTTTAGCTACTACAGCACCCGCTGCTCTGCCGGTGCCGACAACCCCGATGTCGAGCGTACCCAGGGCAACGCCTTCGCCGGCGCCAAGAACCCCTACCTGCAGGAGAGCCAGTGGGGTTGGGCCATCGATCCGCTGGGCTTCCGCATCACCCTCAACGACCTGTACGACCGTTATCAGAAGCCGCTGTTTGTGGTTGAGAACGGTCTGGGCGCCAAGGATGTTGTCGAAGAGGACGGTTCCATCAACGACGACTACCGTATCGACTACCTGCGCCAGCATATTGCCGCGATGCGCGACGCGGTGACCGAGGACGGCGTTGACCTGCTGGGCTACACCACCTGGGGCCCGATCGACCTGGTGTCTGCCGGCACGGGCGAGATGTCCAAGCGCTACGGCTTTATCTATGTGGACCGCGACGATGCCGGCAACGGTACCCTCAAGCGTTCCAAGAAGAAGAGCTTTGACTGGTACAAGCACGTCATTGAAACGAATGGTGAGGACCTGTCCTAAGGAAGCTGAGACACTCAACCTTATAGTCTCCTAACCAAGGCGCCCGGCGAGTATGTGCTCGCCGGGCGCCTTGCCGTCTGCGGATTTTGGGACATGCGGCCCGCTTTTTCGACCCATCTGTCGGTACACTAAAAGCACTATGGGTACCCGCGAGCGACATATCGGCCACGCGGCCGCCCGATCCGCACCCGTGGCGGATCCCAGGGGTGGCAGGCTCTTCGCCATGCCGCGATTCCTTGTTGGCATAACACATCAGGTGTACCGCCACCGCGTCTTTGCTATCGCCGGCGCCATCACCGCGCTGTTCCTCATGCTTTTGGCAGTCTTGCCGGCGCTGTTCGCCTTCGACCCCAAACTGTCTAACGCCGTGCCCGCCTATAGCGAGGTGTCCGAAGAGGTCGTGGATGCGCTCGCCCACTCGAGCTCTCTCCCGCTGCTTGTCGCCGCAATTATATTTTCGATCTGGGGCGTATCGGTCTATCTGCGCTGTTTGGACTATGTGCTGCGCCGCCGCCTTGTTGCCGTCGCCACCATCTGCGCCCTGTGGATGATCGAAGTCATTCTCAAGTACAAGTCGTTCACGCCGTTCTATGCCACCGTGCTGTGGTACCTGTACTACGTGCCCATGACACTCATTCCGCTGCTCTACCAGTTGTGTGGTCTGCGCCTTGCGGGCCTGGAGCAACACCGCCTGGGTCGCCGCTACTGCGCTGCGCTGTGGATTGTGGCTATCCTGCTTATCGGATTTGTGCTCACCAACGATTTTCACCAGCAGGTCTTCCACTTTGACCGTACAAGCGACACCTGGAGCAACGATTACACGTACGGCTGGGGTTATTTCGCCGTCCTCGTGTGGACGGCCTTTAACTTTGTGGCCTTTTTTATCCTGGTGGGCCGGTCCTCGTCCTTTCGCATCCAACGTTTCTCGGGCACGGCGGCGCTCGTGCTGCTGGGCGGCGCGTTCTTTGCCATCTCATATGCGTTGCGCGTGCCCTGGGCATGGAGGCTCAACTTCTCGCTCATCTATTGCGTCCTGTGCGTGGCGGCGATGGAAATCTGTCTCGATTGCGGTGTCATTCCGTCATATCACGACATCGCCGGCATTTTCGACACCTTGCCGCTTGACCTCAAAGTTCTAACGCGCGACCTGCAGGAAGTCTATGCCACGCCAGTGTCAAAGCCAATGCCGGTAGGCGTGCGCGAGGAGTTGCGGACCCAGGCGCACGGCCGCGCCCATGCCTTTGCCGTGGCGTCCGATCCCGATGTGATGTACCGTGCCTTTCCACTGCTGGGTGGATCGGCCCTGCTTGCCCAAGACGTGTCGGAGCTCAACGAGCTTAACCGTGAACTGGCACACCGTCGCATGGAGCTGCAACGTCAAAACGAGCTGCTCGCTGCCGACTACGACCTTAAGACGCACCTGGCAGATCAAGAGGCCGAGACCTTGCTGGTCCAAGACGTGGACCAGGCGCTTGCTCGCGCGCTCGAAGGGATGTACGACCTGCTGAGCTCGCTGCCGCCGTTGACCGATGAATCGTCTTCGCACGAGCGTTACCGCATGCTGCAGCGCGCCAAGATGCTCGTCGCCTATTGCAAGCGCAAAGGGTCGCTCACGTTGGCACAGCACGGGGAGAGCGGTTTTGATCGCGACCGCATTCAGCTCATCGCCAACGAGCTCGCAAGCGACCTGCGCACCATCGATATCGATTGCGCCTCGATTATCGCCATACGGCGCCCGTTGCACGCCAGTACGGTAAGCGCCCTGTACGACTGCGTGTATGACTTTGCGTTTTTTGCCTACACCACCGACCATCCGGCGCTTATGTATCACTTGGGCGACCATGACCGATGCAGTGTCGAGCTGCGCGCCACGCTTTTTTCCAACGATGATGAAGATCTTTCGCAGACGCCCGCTGCGCAAGAGCTCGAAAGCGCTCTGCAAGGGCGCAACGTGGCATACCGCCTTGAGGGCGAGCCCGGCCAGCTGCGCATGATCGTCTTGATGCCGAGGGCGGGTGAGTGACGATGCAGATTTCGCTCATCCTTCCCCAAATCGTTGCGCTCGATGTTGTCTTTGCCCTGGCTGCGTGTCTGCAGACGATCCACGTCCCGCTCATCGCATCGCGCCGCTCGTCCTATAACCGTAAGGTGATTTGTGCCTACGAGGCGAGCCTTGTGCTTCACCTAGTTATTTCGGCGCTCATCTTGTTCGCGTCGTCTGGCTCATATCTGGTGGCGTCGCTTGACGTTTGCGCCAGGGCAATGGGCGGAGCGTTGTGGCTCAATGCCGTGATCTTTGCCTACGGCATGGTGCTTATGGTGCACTATCGTCGCCCCGTCATGCTGGCCGAACTGTTGCTCGTTGCCGCCGTGACACCGCCGGTGGTGCTTGCCATGGGCTCGGCGTGGACCACGGTCCTTATCGCAGAGGGAGCGTTTTTCCTGTTCCGCTCCATTGCGGCGCTCTTGATGGATGTCCGCAACCGCCAGGAGGATATCACCGCGTTCTCGACGATCGAAACCATCAACGTGATTCCCGTGGGCATCCTGTATCTGGACCCGAGGGGCCGCCCGCTGCTCATGAACCGCTGCATGCGAAAAAACCTGGTGGAGCTTCATATGCCCACCGACCTAGGCGATATGAGCGGTACATGGAACGACCTGCGCAAACTCAGCATGCAAATGCCCGAAAGCAGCCAGAACCGCGTGCGGATTAATCTGGACCGCTTTGGTGAGGCGCGGGCGGTGGTCGAGGTTTCTCCCGCCGAGATTCGCTTGTTTGTGCACGATGACGTTATGGTTTCGGGCCGCCTCTTCGAGCGCATTATCGGCCTGGATGTAACAGAGTATGCGCATGCTCATAATCGCCTGGCGCAAGCCAACCACCTGCTTGAGCTTGCGGGCCAAGAGCTCCAAGCCCAGATCGAAGAAGTCAAAAAAGTTGCTGACAATGCGGCCTATCTGCGTATGCGCGCTCGCGTGCACGACGTGATCGGGCAGCGCCTGTCCATCCTCCATCGTTATCTGGAGGAGGGGCGCCTGGATGACGAGTCACTCGAGCAGATCGACCCGCTGCTGCGCTCAATCGCTGCCGATCTGCGCAGCGGGGGCGACACCGAACTGGCAGAGCAACTGGGAGATATCGTCCATGCCTTTGGCCTGGTGAGTGTGCAGATCGATGTTGAGGGTGCGCTGCCTGAGGACGCGCGTGTCGCCGCCGCATTTTTGCAGATTATCCGCGAGGCCTCGACCAATGCCACCAAGCATGCACAGGCGCATCGGGTCCACGTGCGTCTGTGGCAGGAGACGTCGGAAGACGGTGCTGTTGCGCGGATGACCGTTTCTAACGACGGCGCGCCTGCACCCGTATCGTATCGCGAGGGAACGGGTATCCCAGGTATGAGGCATGTCGCACAGAATCTGGGCGGCAGCCTGGAAGTCCACACCGCCCCGCCCTTCACGCTTACGGTGTCCATCCCGCTCGCCTCCAACGCCACGGTCCAAAGGAGAAGTTCATGATCCGCGTCCTTATAGTCGAAGACCAGGTCATCCTGCGCGAGAGCCTGGCGCGTTCCGTTGGCGACCAGCCCGATATGACCGTTGTTTCCGCCATTGCCGATGCTTCCGAGGCCTTGGGTGTCGCGCTCAAGGAGCGCCCGGACATGATACTGATGGACGTATGCACCGAGCATGATTCCAACGGCATCGTGGCGGCGGCGCGCATTAAAGAACAACTGCCCGAGTGCCGCGTCATTATCATGACCGGCATGCCCGAGATCACCTTTGTCGATCAGGCCCGCGAGGCGGGCGTCGATAGCTTTGTGTACAAGAACGTCGGTATCGACGAGCTGTTCGCCGTGATGCGCTCCACGCTGGCGGGCTATTGCACGTTTCCCAAGCCGCCCGAGAGTATTTTTTCGGGTACGGCGGCACTCGACGATGTTGAGCTATCGATTTTGCGCCTTGCCTGCGAGGGCAAGAGCCGTCGCGAGATCGCGGCCGAGCTGTTTATGAGTGAGGGCACCATCAAACGTCGCATCTCGGAGATCTTGAGCAAGACCGGCTACGACAACATCATGCGCTTGGCCGTGCGCGCAGTAACGGAGGGCAGCATCGTTCCCAACATGGAGCGCCCGTAATCGACGCGCTCACCCGTGTTCCGGCGCCGTAAAGATAGGCCGCCCACCGTTTCGCATCTAAAAAACGGTGGGCGGCCTGCTTGTATGGGCAGTGCTGTCGGCGCAAGGCGACGGGGCCGCATGATCATTTCCTACGGCCCCGCCTGACATGTGCGCGGATGTGTCCGCCAATCCGCGGCTGATGTTACGTGCCGTTACGCGATGGTTGCGGTGTAAGAGGCGACGTCCTCGTAGGAATCGGTCAGGTAGGCGTCGATGCCGATGGTCGTGTTGACGAGGTCGTCAAGGCTATCGAGTGTGCCGTTCGAGAACGTGAATTCCTCGGTGGCGTTGGTGCCGGGCATCAGGTGAGCCGAGAACCAGGGTTCCTTCATGGTGCCGTTGACGTTGGTCTTGCCGGAAGGAGCGTAGAAGGTCAGGTCCTTGTCGCTCTTGTTGGTGATGTTGACGACAAAGCCGATGTCGCCCCAGTCGTCCTTGAACTTCTCGGTGATGGTGATGGTGCACAGGTCGTCATCGGCGACGGTGACGGCGGGGGAGATTTCGACACTCTGGACGTCGTCGTCTTCGACGGCCTCATCGATCTCCTCTTCCTTCTCGGCGTTCTCGCGATCCTTCTTCACCGTACCGGACAGGTCCTTGTCAGACTTGGTAAAGACAAGATTGCCGTCATCTTCTTCGAGGATGAGTTTGCCGTCCTTGAGCTTCATGTCATGCGACTCGTCTTCGGCGGTGATGGTTACGGTGGTGGCGTCCTTTGCCTCCCATTTAAGGTCCATGACTTCAAGGAACAGGTCGAGGGCACCTGTACCGTCCTCATCGAGAACTAGGACGCAGTGGACACCCCAATCCTCGAGCATCTTCATGTACTCATCGGTCAGCTCTTCGCCCTCCAGGGTTCCACCCGAGAGTTCCCAGCTGCCGACGAAGTTGGCCTTGGGGTCCTTGCCGCCGCCGCTGCAGCCCGTCAGGGCAAAGGCGAGCGCCAGGACGCATGTCAGAAATGCGAGTACGGACTTTTTGAACGTTGTCTTCATGGTGTCCTCCTTCATCGAACGAAACCCATAGAAGGCAGCGGGGGTGGCGGATCCCCCGCTCATCACCAGTTAGGGGCGCTAGGGCCTGGGCGTTCCGCAGTTGCTGCAGAACTTGCCGCCGTTTTCGCTACCGCAGTTGGGGCAGAACCACTTGGCCGGTGCCGGGGCGGGTGCGGGACTGCCGCACTCGGAGCAGAACTTGCCGGTGTTGGTGGCGCCGCAGCTGCAGGTCCACGTGCCGGCCGCAGGTGCGGCGGCGGGAGCCGGTGCGGGGGCGGGAGCCGGAGCCGGCTGCGGGGCGGCCTGCTGCTGTGCCTGGCCGGCGGCGAACAGCTGGCTGGCGTTCATGCCGCCCATGCCACCTGCCATGCCCATGCCCATAAAGCCTGCCATCGCGCCGTTGGGGTTGGCGGCTGCTGCGCGCATTGCGTCGCTCTGGGCGCTGGCGATGTTGGCGGCCGCCATAGTGGGATCGCGCATGACCGCGGCTTTCTGCAGGTCCTTGATCATCTGCTCGTCCTCTTGCGAGGCGGCGATGGAGTTGACGCCAAAGCTCACGATCTCGACGCCGCGCAGGTCACGCCAGTCGGCCGAGAGGACCTCGTTGAGCGCGCGGGCGAGCTCGGTGGTGTGGCCGGGGATGGCGCTGTAGCGGATGCCCATCTCCGAGATCTTGGCAAAGGCGGGCTGCAGGGCGGTGAGCAGCTCGGACTTAAGCTGGCTGTCGATCTTGTCGCGCGTGTAGCTATCGGTCACGTTGCCGCATACGTTGGTGTAGAACAGCAGCGGGTTGGTGATGCGGTACGAATACTCGCCGTTGCAGCGCACGGAGATGTCGACGTCCAGGCCAATGTTGTTATCGACCACGCGGAAGGGCACGGGCGAGGCGGTGCCGTACTTGTTGCCGATGATCTCCTTGGTGTTGATGAAGTAGACGCGCTGGTCCTTGCCCGCGTCGCCGCCAAAGGTAAAGCGGCTGCCGATATTGGCGAAGGTCTCCTTGATGGAATCGCCCAGGTTGCCGCTAAAGACGCTCGGCTCGCTGCCGGTATCGAAGACGAACTCACCGGGCTCCAGCGCGACTTCGATGATCTTGCCGTTTTGCACCACGAGCATGCCCTGGCCGTCGTTGACGGCGATGACCGAGCCGTTGGAGATGACGTTGTCCTCGCCGCGCGTGTTGGAGCTGCGGCCGCCGGTGCGCTTGCTGCCCTTGCAGGCCAAGACGTCAGCAGGCATCGATTCGCAGTAGATAAATTCCTTCCACTGGTCGGCCATGACGCCGCCGGCAGCTCCCAATCCAGCTTTCAAGAGTCCCATGGTGATCTTCCTTTCTCGTCAAAGGCCGGGTGGTATTGGTTGGATTGCTTAGTCGTCCTTGTCGTCTTTCATGACAACGGTGGTCTCGGTGTGGCTGAAGGTGTCGTGCTTCTCGGTCAGGTCGAGCTCGCCACAATACTCATCGGCATGGGTTGCTTCGTTGGCCGTCTTGAGCTGGCCTACCAGTAGCACGTCTCCGATAATCACGATGATCAGCGGCGCGATGATGTTGATGAGGATGCCCTCGATATCAAAGGCGAGGTAATCCGGATCGAAGGCGTTCTCACCCATAAAGAGAATCTGGGAGAGGATAAATCCGATCACGAAGAACAGCACCGAGGCGATGGCGAGCTTGGGCTTGGAGCAGGGGAGCTCGCCGACCAAGCGGCCGGTCTGGCCGTTCATGGCAAACAGGTAGCTCTTGCCGTTCCACGAGGTGGAGAGCATCCAGACGGGGAACAGGGCGTAGTCGCTGTCTTCCCAGGTGTAGTCGAGCTGCTTGCTTTCGACCGTGGCATCGTCGTATTCGTCGACGACGGTCTCGCGCAGGGCCGAGACCGTGCTTTCTTCCATGCGGCGCTCGGCGCGCGCCTTGCAGGTCTCGCAGTCCTCGTCGTAACGGTTGGCGATGTAGCCGGGCATATAGGCGACCGAGAACGGGCGCAGCGCGTCGTAGTCAAACGGCTCGATGGCGTCCATGTGGCCGTCGGGCATCTTGGACGATCCGTCGACGGGCACGCGCTTAAACGAGATGTTTCCCTTGCGGTAGGCATCGTAGTGGTCGGTGGTCGTGACGGTGCGGTCGGATTCCTCGGTTACGGTCTCGTTGGTCGCGTCAAAGTACACTTCGCCATCCACGCGGGCACCGTAGAGCCAAAACGGCACGTAAACGCCTTGGACCTCGTCGATATGGTTGCCGGTGACAAAGCTCTTGGGCAGCAAGATCTTGCCCTTGTAGTGTTCCTTGAGTGCGGCTGTGACGTCGTCGCGCCCGAGCTTAAACGGAATCACCAGGTCGGGCGAGAAGTCGCCCGAGAGCTGACCGGGTGCCACGGCGGAGTTGCCGCAGTACGGGCAGGTGGTGACGGCGACGGTGCCGTCGGACACGAGCTCGGCGCCGCACGACGAGCAGATATAGCCGGCGTTTTGGGCGAGCTCCTGCACGGCATCGTCGGCAGCGGGTGTGGGAGCTGCGGCTGCGGCATCGGCTTTGGCATCTGCCTTGTCCTGGCGCTCGCGATAGAGGGCCTCGACTTCTTCGACTTCAAAGCGTGAGTCACAGTAGTCGCAGACGAGCTTTTGCTCGGCGCTGGCAAAATGCAGGGGACCACCGCAGGCAGGGCACTGATAGTTAACGCTCTCGAAGGCCATGATCGGTCCTTTCCGTGCCGGAGGCTATGCGCCGATGGCGCCGCCGCAGTATTCGCAGCGCCCGCTGGCATCGGGAATGGTGGTGGCTCCGCAGAAGGGGCAGGTCACCGCGGTCTTGGGGGCCTTGGCGGCCACGACGCTGTCGCGCGTCTCCTGGCGCAGCTGCACCAGCGCATCGCGGACCTCGGTTGCCTGGCGCTTGGCCTCGCGATATTCGATGGAACCGCGCTGATCGATGGTGGAGTCGTTCACGCGCAGGTTGATCTCGGTAAAGTACGGCGTGTTGACGTGGATGGTCAGATTAAAGTCGTAATCCAGGTCGTAGCGCGGCGGGTTGTAGCTCTCGCGCTCGCCGTCCTTGGTCTCGCGATAGATCTCGGTGCGCTGCTCGTCGATATCCATATCGCAGCCGAGTACCTGCGAGAACTCGATGATGTCGGGATTGGCGTCGCGCCAGCGGCTCTGCGAAGTGATGATCAGCAGGCCCGCGTCCTCATCGAGCATAATATTGGTGCGCCCGGCAGAAAGCGTGCGCGTGGGGTTGAACGAAGACAGGCGCTCGGCGTTGGCCTCGCGGTAGGCGAGTTGCTCACGGATATCGTCTGCGGTGCTGGAGCGATAGCCGTGGAAGTAGGGGGAGAGCTTGCCGGCGCACTCTTTGCACAGGTAGCCTTCATTGATTTTTGTCTTACCTAGAAGTCCCAGCTCGGTACCGCAAATCGCGCACTCTTTCTTCTCGAACATCTTGTCAAAGAAGCCCATGGCTGCCTCCCATCAACTGGTAGCGTGTGTCACTTTTGATGATGGGGATCGCGTCGAAAATGTTGGTGTAAGGGTGACGCCCTAGCGCCCGTTTAACGAAG
>CABUHP010000001.1 GCA_902491415.1 uncultured Collinsella sp. | reverse complement strand
CAGTCCTGCGCAAGACGAAGGCCACATTAAGTGGCCTTCTTTGCGTGCGGAACTCATTTTGAGCAAGCACCCGCCCTGCCGGGGCTCCCGGGTTCTGCAACGACTCGGCCGTTCGGGTCAGGTAGGCTGATAGGAAAGATGGTGACGGAGGCGCAAAATGCGCCTCCGCCTTTTGAATGTGATGGAAGTGTGGCGAAATGAACTTAAAACTTCCGTAAATGTGATAAATGTCACGTTTTACCTAGGGTAAAATGTGGGAAATATCACGTTTACGGAAGTTTCTTTGCGGGAGGTTCGGTCATGCAGCGAGATATCATTGCCAAGCTTAACGCTTGGAAAGCGTCAGAATATCGTAAGCCGCTTATCCTTAAGGGGGCGCGCCAGGTTGGAAAGACGTGGGCGCTTAAGGAGTTCGGCCGAACCTCGTACCTCAATTTTGTGTATCTGACGCTCGAGGAGCCGTCACCTGGGGTACAGAGCGAGTACGCTCAGTTTTTCGAAGGTACGCGCGATCCTCGACGGATCATCTCAAATCTTTCCCTGGCACTTGGACAGCCTATCGAGCCCGGCGAAACGCTGCTTATTATTGATGAGATCCAGGATTGTCCTTCTGCAGTCGGCGCCCTTAAATACTTCTGTGACGAGGCCCCCGAGTATCACGTCGCATGCGCAGGGTCTTTGTTGGGCGTTCGCTTGTCCCGTGAGACCAGCGCTTTTCCGGTGGGAAAGGTCGAGTTCATGGAGATGCGCCCCATGAGCTTTTCCGAGTTTCTGAAAGCCGAGGGCGCTGCAAACTACGACGAATACCTTGGCGGCCTGGATCAGATCGAGACAGTGCCCGATTTCTTCCATGTCCGTCTCGTCGAGCATCTTCGTCGTTATTTTGCATGCGGCGGCATGCCAGAGGCTCTTGGCCGGTGGGTGGAGACGGGCGATATCGTTCAGGTCGATAAGGTGTTGTCTGATCTCTTGGATTCCTACGAGCGCGATTTTGCCAAGCATGGTGGCCGTGCGCAGTTCGCCAAGCTTTCACAAATATGGAACTCGATTCCAGCTCAGTTGGCGCGCGAGAACAAAAAGTTCGTTTGGGGTGCGGTGCGCGAGGGGGCTCGTGCTCGAGAATACGAGGATGCTCTGGAATGGCTTGCCGATGCTGGGCTCATCACGGCGGTTCGCCTTAATGCTGCCGGTGGTGTGCCGCTCTCTGCGTACGATGACCTCAAGGCATTTAAGGTCTACTGTCTTGATGTCGGCTTGCTGCGCCGCATGGCAAGGCTGGATGCGTCCGCTTTTGCCATCTCGGATGCGCTATTTTCGGAGTTCAAAGGTTCGTTCGCCGAGAACTATGTGCTTCAGGCATTGCTTTCACAGTTAGATGCTGCTCCGCGTTATTGGACAAACGAGAAGCCGAAGCACGAAGTCGATTTTTTGATTCAAGTCGGAAACGAAATCGTTCCCGTCGAGGTCAAATCGGGAGAGGTCGTTCATTCCAAGAGCCTTAAGTACTATGCCGACAAGCATGCGGAGACGACTCCATTGAGGGTCCGCTACTCACTTAAGAACCTAAAGCTCGACGACGGGGTGCTCAACATTCCGTTGTATTTGGCTGATCGATCTGTCCCTCTTATCAAAAAGGCGCTTGATCGTGCACATCTTGACGTTTAGATCCTGGGTGAGCTGACGGACGGCGGCTAATTAATCGCTCCGTTACGGCCAGGGAGCCTGGGCCTTAGCGATGCTTGCTTCGCCAAGCCGTGGGTGTCATGCCGGTGTATTGCTTGAAGGCTTGGGCGAAGGCGGCCTGCTGAGGGTAGCCTAGACGCTCTGCCACCTGCGCTATCGTGAGCGCGCTATCGGCCAAAAGATCCTGTGCTCGCTCCATGCGACGTCTGCGAATGTAGGCGCCCAGGGACTCGCCGGTTTGGGCCTTAAAGGTGGCGCATAGTTTGGAGCGGCTTGTGTAGAGCCTCTCGGCCACCTCGTTGATACCCACACGTCTGCCTTTGTCGAGCGCGCGCTCAATCATTGCCGTTGCTTCTTCGGCAATGGTTATGCTGACGCGTGTGTCTGCCGCCTGCCGCGCCTGCTTGTGGGCCGCGCGCGAACAGGCGAGCTCCGCGACCATGGTCTCCACGATGCCCCGCATATAGACGTGTCCGCCTACGGTGCGGGCGCGTTCCTCGTTAATCCGGCGCAGCGTGTGGCAGATGGCAGACGTCGCTTCCTCGTGCCATGATTCGGCAAACGCCTCAAAGATTCCCGCGAACTCGGTGGGATAGCGGTGCTCCAGTTCGTCAAAATATCCAGGCAAAAAGAGCACCGAGCGCGAGTGATAAAGCTCCCCCGCAAACAGCGGGCTTAATTCCTCGCCACAGCTATCTTGGATAAAGCTGCAAACGGCATTGTTTGGCCACGGTCCATGCAATGGTTTGAGGTTCGCGGGCGTTATACCAGCCTCGGGCATGCATGTAAGTGTGGGCGCGCTGACTTCGCTCACGCAGGCGTACGGCTCGGGTGTGTATTCGGCCAGGTACATATCGTGCGTCGGGGTAATGAAATGCTCCATGACGATGCAGGCAGGGGAGAGGGGCATGATCCATGCGCGTCCGTGCGCCCGGTCGTTTGCCACCTCGCCGGTAAAGACGGCGCCCTTGCCGGTAAGCTCCAGGCCAAACTGCTCAAATTGCGGTGCGTAGAGCTCGGTTATGTCGGTCGCTGCCCGTCGTATTTGCAAAAGCGTCCCTTTCCTTTGCAGAAACGTCCACGCCTGGCTTGATTGTGAGCCATGGCTAACACATCAATGATAAGTTCATTACGGTTAACTCTCAAGCCGTTAGAAAGGAATCTCATGGCAAAGGGATCAAAAAGGGAAGGTGGAGGCATCGGCGAGTTGCTCGCGTATGCCGGTGACCGTAAATTCCTAACGTATTTGGGCATGGCGCTCTCGGCGCTCTCGCAGCTGCTGAGCTTTGGCCCGTACGTGTGCATTTGGCTTGTCGCTCGCGACCTGATCGCCGTGGCACCTAACTGGAGCGAAGCCTGCGACATCGCGATGTATGGCTGGTGGGCCGTGGGGTTTGCGCTGGCAAGCATCGTAACTTATTTCGTGGGGCTCATGTGCACGCATCTGTCCGCGTTTCGCTGCGCGTCCAATATCCGTAAGGCTACGAGCGAGCACCTGCTTAAGTTGCCGCTCGGCTACTTCGACACGCATGCCACCGGCGAGCTGCGCCGCATTGTAGACGGGTGTGCCGCCTCCACCGAGACTTTGCTCGCACACATGCTGCCCGATATCGCAGGCGCCGTCGCCATGGTCGTGGGCTTGCTCGTGCTGCTTTTCGCCCTCGATTGGCGCTTGGGCGCGGCATGCCTCATCTCGGTGGCCATTTCGTTTGGCGCCATGGCTACCATGATGAGCGGCAAAGGCGCCGAGTTCATGAAGGCCTACATGGGAGCGCTGGTCAAGATGAACAAGACCGGCACCGAATACGTACGAGGCATCCCCGTGGTCAAGGTGTTTCAGCAGACGGTCTACTCCTTTAAGGCCTTCCACGATGCGATCGCCGAATACGCCGACATGGCGCAAAACTATGCGGGCACGTTCTGCCGAGGTCCGCAGGTGCTCAACCTTACCGCGCTCAATGGCCTTGTGGCATTCCTGTTGCCCGTGGCGTTGCTGTTGGCGCCAGGCGAGACGGACTTCGCGCATTTTATGACCAACTTCACGTTTTACGCGATATTTTCGGCCGTGGTACCGACGGCCATGACCAAGCTCATGTTTGTGGGCGAGGCCTCTCAGATGAGTGCCGATTCGTTGGCTCGTATTCGAAGCGTCATGGATTCCAAGCAGCTCTCCGTGCCCGCCCAACCCAAGCACCCTGCCGGCAGCGACGTGCGATTTGAGGACGTGAGCTTTACGTACGAGGGCGCCGAGGCACCTGCCGTTAGCCATGTAAGTTTCAGCGTTCCCGCTGGTAGCACTCTCGCCCTGGTGGGTCCCTCGGGTGGCGGTAAGTCAACCTGCGCAAGCCTGATCCCGCGTTTTTGGGATGTTTCCTCGGGTCGAGTGCTCGTAGGCGGTGTGGACGTTCGCGATATGGATCCGCACGAGCTTATGGACCAGGTCGCCTTCGTGTTCCAGACCAACCAGCTGTTCCGGCAAACACTTGCCGATAACGTGCGCGCCTCCAAGCCTACGGCCACTGACGACGAAGTGCGTGCGGCCCTCTCCGCAGCTCAGTGCGACGACATTGTGGCCAAGCTCCCACAGGGTATCAATACCATGCTCGGCGCCGGCGGAGCATATCTTTCGGGCGGCGAGGTCCAGCGCGTGGCGCTCGCCCGCGCGATCCTTAAAGACGCGCCTATCGTGGTGCTCGACGAGGCCACGGCGTTTGCCGATCCCGAGAACGAGGCGCTCATCCAGCGCGCCTTTAGCAAGCTGGCGGCGGGCCGCACGGTCATTATGATCGCGCACCGACTCTCGACTGTAGTGGGCGCAGACCAAATCGTGGTGCTCAACCAGGGCAGCGTGCAGGAGTCGGGTACCCATGCCGAGTTGCTGTCCCAAAACGGCCTGTATGCCAAGATGCGGGCCGAGTACGAGCAGGCCGCGAGCTGGAAGATTACTGCTGCGACCGCGGATGCCGCCGTCACGAAGGGAGGCGAGGCCTAAATGTTCGCCTCATTCCAAAAGAAGTATTTCCTATCCGATAAAGGCGTCGCCGGCGTAAAACGCGGCATTTTCTGGACCACGCTCACCAATCTTATTTCCATGGCCGGCATGGGTTTTCTATTCCTGGTTATGGCCGGCTTTGTCGAGCATCTCGCCAGCGGGGCTGACCTGCCGGATACCCTGTCGATCGTGGGCGGCCTCCTGGTCTTTTTTGTGTTGCTCTTTGTCTCTAACTGGCAGCAGTATTACTACACCTACTGCATCTTTTACGAGGAGTGCGGCAAGCAGCGCATGGAGATCGCCGAGCGCTTGCGCAAACTGCCGCTGTCGTTTTTTGGTCGTCGTGATCTGGCCGATTTAACCGAGACTATCATGGGTGACGTCCAGGCCATGGAGCACGCCTACAGCCACGTGCTGGGAGAGCTTTGGGGTGCCATCATCGCAAGCGCCATTGTGTTCGTTGTTCTTTTGCTGGCAGCTGGCGATCGCGGCGTTTTGGAGCGTTCCCGTGGCCTTTGCCGTGCTGTATCTAACACGCGGCCCCATGACTCCGGTGTTCGATCGCGTGCGCGCCGAGAAGGTCAAGGTTACCGAGGCGATTCAAGAGACGCTCGACTGCGTTCGCGAGATCCGTGCCACCAACCAGGAGGCCCATTATCTTGAGGGACTCAACGCCGTGATCGATGCCGAGGAGCGCGAGACCACCAAGGGCGAGCTCGCTAACGGGCTTTTGGTCAACTCCGCCTTTGCCATCCTGCGTCTGGGCATTGCCACCACGCTGGTCACGGGTGCCGCGATGGTCGCCTCCGGGCAGGTCGACTTTTTGGTGATGTTTGCCTTCCTGCTTATGGTGAGCCGTATCTATGCGCCCTTTGACCAGGCGTTAATGTTAATGTCCGAGCTGTTTGCCGCCGAGTCGTCTGCCAAGCGCATGCGTTCCATCATGGAAGAGCCTGTGGCGCGGGGCAGCGAGAAATTTGAGCCCGCGGGTCACGATGTGGTGTTCGATCACGTGGCATTTGGCTATGGTGCGGGCGAGGACGGCCGCGCCGGCGAGAAAGTTCTTACCGATGTGAGCTTTACCGCCAAGGAAGGCGAAGTTACGGCGCTGGTCGGTCCTTCGGGTTCCGGTAAGTCTACGGTGAGCCGCCTGGCCGCGCGCTTTTGGGATGCCACTGCGGGCAAGGTTACCGTGGGCGGTGTGGATGTTGCGGGCGTCGATCCCGAGGTACTCCTGCGCGACTACGCTATCGTGTTCCAAGACGTGCTGCTCTTTGACGACACGGTGATGGGAAACATCCGCCTCGGGCGTCGTGATGCCACCGATGAGGAAGTGCTTGCGGCCGCGCGTGCCGCCAACTGCGACGAGTTTGTGTGCCGCATGCCGCAGGACTACGACACCATGATCGGCGAGAACGGCTCCAAGCTGTCCGGTGGCGAGCGCCAGCGCATCTCCATCGCCCGCGCGCTGCTCAAAGACGCACCCATCGTGCTGTTGGACGAGGCGACGGCAAGCTTGGATGTGGAGAACGAGACCGTGGTACAGCAGGCACTCTCCCGTCTGCTTGCAGGTAAGACGGTTATCGTTATTGCCCACCGTATGCGTACGGTGGAAAATGCCGACAAAATCGTTGTGCTCAAGAATGGAGTGGTTGCCGAACAGGGCACCCCGGCGCAGCTCAAGGCGGCAGGTGGAGAATTCGCCCGCATGGTTGCGCTGCAAAAGGAGGCGGCGGACTGGCAGCTGTAGGAATATGACAAAGGGGCAGTCCCTTTGTCATATTGAGTTCACCCCCATAGTTTCCAAAAAGTTAACCATTGTTGAACTTAATAGTTAGATAAACTAAACTATTTTCCAAAAGTGTGCTCGAGCAAACTTGTTTACTCGGGTGCTAAGGCACCGTGCCGCAGTTGTTGCGGAAAAGGGAGAGACATCATGAAGAAGTCCACGTTTAACACCCTGCTTGTTGGTGGCGGTTTTCTGCTTGGTACGGCCGGCATCAAGCTGCTCACCAGCGCTCCGGTAAAGAATGCCTGCGTGCAGGGCATCGCGTGCGGTATGCGCGTCAAGAACTGCTACCAGGACATGGTCGAGCAGGCCAAGGCCATTGTCGATGACATGGTTGCCGAGGCTGTCTACATCACCCAGAGCGAGGCCGCTGCTGACGAGGCAGCCGAGTAACGCTTCCAGGCACAAACTATGAGATTCTCGATTATTAGCGAGATCCCCGGCAGGACCCGTCTTCAATTGGCGGGTCCTGTGCCAGAGAGCGATCTCGATGCACTTCTTAAGCTCAGCGGCGATATCGACGGCGTGCACAAGGTGCGCGTTTATGGCCGTATTGGCCAGATGGCGCTCGAATATGACGAGCGGTATCGTGCGGGCGTGCTCGACGCTTTGGGCGCGCTCGATGCCCAGGCCATTGCCGACGCAAAGACGGGTTACGTGATGCAGCTTGAGCCACGCAAGCACAAGCTCGTCATGGATCTTGCCACACTTATCGGCGCCCATTACGCACGTCGCTGGTTCTTGCCGACGCCTCTGCGTGCGGTGTTTGTCGTGGCCGGTTACATGACCTTTTTGCGCGCCGCTCTCCACGAGCTCTCGCAGCCGCGCCTGACCGTTCCCGTGCTCGACGCTTCGGCCATCGGTATTTCGTTTGTCAAACGTGATGTCGATACCGCGGGCCAGACGATGTTCCTGCTCAACGTGGGCGAGCTGCTCGAGGACTACACCCGCGCCATGAGCGAAAATGAGCTCATCAACTCGCTGCTCGATGTGCCCGACAAGGCGCAAAAGGTCGTCGGCGACACTGAGGTGAGCGTTGCCGCCACCGAGCTTGAGCCCGGCGACTTGGTCGCCGTTCGCACCGGCATGTCCATCTGCATCGACGGCGTGGTTGAGCAGGGGAGCGCCATGGTTAACCAGGCGACCCTGACCGGCGAGCCGCTTGCCGTCGAGCGCAGCGCAGGCGACGATGTGTTTGCTGGAACTGTCGTCGAGGACGGCAGCATCTTGGTGCGCGTGCGCGCCAACACGGCGCAGACCAAGCTGCGCTCGATCGTCTCGCTCGTGCAGGCGGCCGACTCGCTCAAGTCCGAGGGCCAGTCGCACATGGAGGACCTCGCCAACAAGATCGTCCCGTGGAACTTCCTGCTCGCGGGCCTGGTTGCGCTTACCACCCGTAGCCTCATCAAGACCTCAGCGGCGCTGATGGTCGACTACTCGTGCGCGCTCAAGCTTACGGGTTCGGTCGCCGTCATGACCGCCATGAGCGACGCCGCCAAGATGGGCGTTATGGTCAAGGGCGCGAAGTACTTTGAGTCGTTTGCCAAGGCCGACACCATTGTGTTTGATAAGACCGGCACGCTGACCGAGGCGCAGCCGCGCCTGGCTTGCGTGCTGACGACCGATGGCTGGAGCGATGACGAGGTCCTGCGCCTTTCCGCTTGCTTGGAGGAGCATTTCCCGCATCCGGTGGCGCGTGCCGTGGTCAATGCGGCACGTGAGCGCGGGCTCGAGCATCGTGAACGCCATGCTGCTGTCGAGTACATCGTGGCGCATGGTATTGCTTCGTCCATTGAAGGGCGACGCGCGATTATCGGCTCGGCACACTTTGTGTTTGAGGACGAGAGCGCGCAGCTCGATTCCGACATTAAGGAGCGCATTGAGTCCCAGATGCAGGGGCTGTCGCCGCTGTATCTGGCGGTCGACGGCAAGGTCGTCGGCGTGCTCGGCATCGAGGATCCGCTCAAGCCTGGTGTCCGCGAGGCCATCGCCGACCTACATGCGCTGGGTGTCAAGCACGTGGTCATGCTCACGGGCGACTCGGAGCGCACGGCCGAGCGCATTGCTCGCGAGGCAGGTGTCGACGAGTTTAAGGCCGAACTGCTGCCCGAGGACAAGTACGCCTATGTGGAGCGCATTAAGGGCGAGGGGCGTCACGTTGCCATGGTGGGCGACGGCGTCAACGATTCGCCGGCGCTCGGTTTGGCCGACGTGGGCTTGGCGATGGGTGGCGGAAGCGACATCGCCAAGGAGGTCGCCGATATCATCCTGACCGATACGGATCTGGCCGCGATCGTGCGCCTGCGCCGCATGAGCCAGGGCCTCATTGATCGTCTGACGAGCTCCTACTCTAAGGTGATGCTCACCAACTCAGCGCTCTTGGCACTGGGCATTACCGGCACGATTACCCCGCAGACGTCATCGCTGCTGCATAACGGCTCGACGATTGCCTACAGCCTGAGCAACGCGAAGGCTTACCTGCATTAGCAGACGTGTTCGCCCACGTTATCTGGCCTGCGCCCAGACGGCATCGGTGTCGTCCAGGTGCAGGTCTTTTGCATTTGACCATTTGCTAGCTTCTCTATAAAGTGGTGCTAGCATGGCTAGCAATTGAAGGGAGCGGGATCGACGTGGGTGCTGTTAGTGGCATGGCGCAGGTGAATGTTCGCGTAGATCGCTCGGTTAAAGAGCGCGCCGAGGAAGCGCTACAGCTTTCGGGCAGGTCCCTGCCCGAGCTCATCAAAAAGGTCGTGGCCAAGGTCGCACAGGGTGGCGGGCAGTGTGAGGAAGTGCTTGCGGCCGTCGACGACCGGCAGCAGACCGTCGCGCCCGATACGCCATTTGCCGCGTCGTGGGCGGCGGCAGACCGGCTTTATGCAGATTTGGGCATCGCTGTGTCGCCCGTATCCGACGATCGCGGTTGGGACGCAATCTATTCTGAAGCCATGGATGAGCATTATCGCCAAAAGGGGATGATCCTGTGAGCGGGGCTTCCCTCAAAATAATGGTGGATGCCAACGTATGGGTTGATTCGTTTTGCGTCGACCATGCCGAGTCGCTTGCCGCGCGTGCGTTTATTGGGCAGGCGACGAAGACGGGGGCGTTGCTGTTCTTCCCGGTGCATATCGCTAAGGACGTGCTGTACGTTGTCCAACACGAGCTGAAGCGTAGCGTTCTTGCCAGCGGGGGAGCGCTCGACGAGGCTTCTGCCCGCGCGATTGGCGATGCGGCGCTGGCGTTTGTTCGGAATATGACCGAAAACGCTATGGCCGTGGGCGCCGATGCATCTGATCTGTGGCTAGCTGACAAATATCTGACGCTCCATCGCGATTACGAGGACAACTTGGTACTCGCCGCGTGCAAGCGCGCGCAGGTTGATTACTTGGTGACCAACGATCGCAAGCTGCTCGAACATGCCGATCTTGCAGCAAAGACACCTCGTCAAATGATGCCGATTCTTGCTTTGGCCGAACGTGGCCGCGCGGCTATCGGTTGACGCGAACTGTTTGCGGGCCTCTTGGACGACGATGCGCCAAGGGGCCCGCGTCTGCTATTTACAAAAGCTCGGCCTTGATGGCGGGACTTTCTGCGAGCTGCTCGGCTGCCTTTTCGTCGGAGCTGTCGAGTGCTGCCAGGCTGCGGTAGACCCACTCGTTGACCTGGGTGTTCTTGACGCCTGCGGTCTGCATAAGGGCACCTACCTCGCGGATTGCTGCGAACAGATCGGCTTTGGGACCCGCGAGCTCGACCTCAATGCCGTGGTAGGCGGTCACGCCGCGGTTCTCACTCACGTGGTCGATAAAGCCCTCGACGGTCTCAAGCTGCTGGGCGAGAGCTGCATCATCGTCAGCGTCCAGCGCGACGAGTGCGTTCGATACCGTGAGGGCGGGATGTCCGCAGGGGACAAAGCCCTCGATGACATCCATAGCTTCGGTAATGGTTGAGCCCAGGCCTGCGAGGGCATTGACGAGTTGCTGCTTGGTATCCATAATGGTCCTTTCGACGGGTCAATTTTGCTTGGCGAAAATATACGTGACGCGATCGGTAACAAAAGTGCGAAGTGTGGCGCACATTGGGGTCTTCACAGCTCGTGCATAGAACAGCTGTCCGCTTTCAGAACGTGGTAAGATAACACTCCACAAGCGGGGCTCGCCCTGCATGTTCCTTGAAAAGTCGACGGGTGTTGGGTGCTCGTGCCCAATGCCATCCAGACTTCCCGACATTCGGGGGCGACTGGTTTCGACACGATAGCTCTGAGAGAGGAAGCAAGCCGAGGTCTCCTCGCCTCGTTAAACAGGGGTACCGTCAAATTGAATTGACAACAACTCTTCTTTTGAGCCTATGGCTCTCGCTGCTTAGTTTATAGCGGCGCGTCAACCCGGTGATTTTCCCGACACCGGCGCGACGTCATGTTAGGGGAATGCTCCTGCGCACGTAATCGGTATGGCGCGGGCTAAGACCGAACCGGTTAGGACGCCGCGAGCGTGTCGCTGCGCGCAAAGTGTCCGAGACTAAACCAGCGACTGAGCTTGGAGATGCCAATCAGGGGGCTTTCGTGGACCGGAGTTCGATTCTCCGCGCCTCCACCAAAAGTAACAAGCAGGTAGAGAAGTGTCTCTACCTGCTTTTTTATTACTTATAGATACCGCGGAGAATCGAACTCTATGCAGGGCGCGGGCGTAAAGAAAACGCGTAAGCGTTTTTAGCCCGCGGGCGAGGACGCCGGCAGGCGGCCGAAGCCGGTGCGGGTTCGCGAAGCGAACACGCTGATTCTCCGCGCAAAGCCCCAACCCTATATAGATGCGATATTATCGAATCTCAGCCTGCCATGCGCCGCATCAACGGAACCCCAAACCGCGGAGAATCGAACTCTGCTCCAAAACCCATGCGCCCTCCATCCCAAAACTGGGTAGAAGAAGGCCAAAACGCAATCGCAGGAGGTCAATATGACTGCAGAAGATAAGGCAAAGAACGCCGGCAAGGTCGCGCTCGTCTTGGAGGGCGGCAGTTTTCGCGGGCAGTTTACTGCGGGCGTGCTCGACGTTCTCATGGAGGCTGGCGTCGAGATTCCGGCTGTCTACGGTGTATCGGCCGGCGCCCTCAATGGCGTGAACTACAAGTCGCACCAGATCGGCCGTGCCAACCGCATCAACCTGGCTTTCTGTAACGACAACCGCTTCATGGGCGCCGCGTCGTTTGCGGCCACGGGCTCTATCGTCGGCTACGACTTTATCTTCAACGATGTCCAGGACCGCCTGGATCCCTTTGACAATGAGACGTTCGATGCGAGCCCCATCGAGATGTACGCCGTTGCGACGGACATGCTGTTCGGAACCGCCGCGTACCTGCCGGTCAAAAGCGCCGTACTTGACCTCGACGCTGTGCGCGCATCGACCTCGTTGCCGCTGGTGACACCGCCGGTCGAGATAGACGGGCACAAATACGTCGACGGCGGCGTGGCCGATTCGGTTCCTATCGAGCATGTGCTCGAGGAGGCGGGCTTTGAGCGCGCGGTTGTCATTGTCACGCAGGACCGCTCGTACGAGAAAAAGCCCTACGAGTTTATGCCTGCCGCGCGCGCCCGCTATGCCGACTACCCCTACCTGCTCGAGGCTATCGAGACGCGACACGACCGCTATAACCTCCAGCGCATGCACCTGTGGAAGTATGAGCGCGAGGGCCGCGCGCTGGTCATCGCTCCGCAAAAGCCGGTCGAGGTCGGCCATGTCGAGCACGATTCGGCAAAGCTGCTCGATCTGTATATTCAGGGTCGCCAGGAGGCAAAGCGTTTGCTCGCGGAAATCCAAGAGTTCGTTGAGCGCTAGCGACGGCGAACCCTCAAAAAATGACAACAGCTAAAGAGTTGGAAAAATCACGGCTCGTGGATGACATGTGCAGAAACTCTGGTCGGAGCCAAAATACCTGTTGACTCGTACGGCGAGCGGGGTAATATGGACGGGTTACTTGCAGAGCCCCGTGAATCTCTGTAACAACACGTACTGTACATGGAGGAGTCTAAGTGATTTCGAAATCGACTCACTACGCCAAGCAGGGCGAGGTCCAGCGCAACTGGGTTCTCGTCGACGCCGATGGTGCTGTCCTGGGCCGTCTTGCCACCCAGATCGCAATGATCCTGCGCGGTAAGAACAAGCCCCAGTTCACGCCCAACAGCGACTGCGGCGACTTCGTTGTCGTCATCAACGCCGATAAGGTCCAGCTTACCGGTAACAAGGCCGACACGAAGACCTATTATCGCCACAGCGGTTACAACGGCGGCCTCAAGGCTGAGAGCTTCCGCCAGGCTATGGAGAAGCACCCGGAGAAGGTCATCGAGCGCGCCGTTCGCGGCATGCTGCCCAAGACCACCCTCGGCCGTGCCCAGATGACCAAGCTTAAGGTCTACGCTGGTGCCGAGCATCCGCATGCTGCCCAGAACCCCACGAAGATTGAGCTGGAGGCTTAAAGATGGCTGAGAACACCGTTGTCTACCAGGGTACCGGCCGTCGTAAGAACGCCGTCGCCCGCGTCCGTCTCGTCCCCGGCACCGGCAAGGTGACCATCAACAAGCGTGACGCCGAGCAGTATTTCGGCCGTCATCAGCTCGTTGAGAACGCCCTTGCTCCCTTCAAGGTGACCGATACCGCCGGTCAGTTCGACGTTATCGCTCTGTGCGATGGCGGCGGCATCTCCGGTCAGTCCGGCGCTCTGCGCCTGGGCATCGCTCGCGCTCTTCTGAACGCTGGCGACTACCGTGCTGACCTCAAGAAGGCCGGTTTCCTTACGCGCGATGCTCGTGTGGTCGAGCGCAAGAAGTACGGCCTCAAGAAGGCCCGCCGCGCTCCCCAGTTCTCCAAGCGCTAAGGTTTTATCTCCTTACGAGATACAATGTACAAGCGGGGCCTGCCGATTGCTCGGCGGGTCCCGCTTTTCATTTTCGACTAGAGTGGGCGACTGTGTTTTGCCTACTTGGGAAGGAGCGATCCTATGCCCCAGAACATCTTCGGTACCGACGGCGTCCGTGGCGTCGCCAACGCCGACCTCTCGTGTGACCTCGCGTTTCGCCTGGGTCGCGCGGCGACCAAGTTCCTTGGTCCGGACATTTGCATCGGTCGCGACACGCGTCTTTCGGGCACTATGCTCGAGAGTGCTCTGACCGCCGGCATTATGGCCGAGGGCGGCCGCCCGCATTGCTGCGGCGTTATCCCTACGCCGGCCGTGGCGCTGCTCACTGTCCAAAATGAGCTCGACGGCGGCATCGTCATCTCTGCTTCGCACAATCCTCCGGAGTTCAACGGCATCAAGTTCTTTAGCCGCAAGGGCATGAAGCTTCCCGATGCGGTCGAGGAAGAGATCAGCGCCTGGGTCATGTCCGAGGAAGCTATGGCTGCCGACACACTGCCGACCGGTGCCGGCGTGGGCCACATCATCAAGATGAAGGACGCTCGCAAGGCGTACGTCGACCACGCCATCGATACGCTTGATGGCCTGAGGCTCGACGGCCTGGTCGTTGCCGTCGACTGCGGCCATGGTGCTTCTTGCCAGACTACGCCCGCCGCGCTGCAGCGCCTGGGTGCCACGGTCCATGCCATCAACACCGATTACTGCGGCACTGACATTAACGTTGAGTGCGGCTCCACTCACCTTGAGCCCCTGCGCGAGCTCGTGCTGCGCACCCACGCCGATATCGGCCTGGCCCACGATGGCGACGCCGATCGCGTGCTGTTCGTGGACAGCGAGGGCAACGAGATCGATGGCGACTACATCCTGGCCATCTGCGGCTCCGATCTGGCCGCTCGCGGCAAGCTCGCCAACTCCGAGATCGTTTCGACCGTTATGTGCAACCTGGGCTTCTCCATCGCTATGAAGGAGCAGGGCTTCGAGATGGTTCAGACCGCCGTGGGCGACCGCTATGTTCTTGAGCGCATGCTCGCGGACGGCGCCGTCATCGGCGGCGAACAGTCCGGCCACATCATCTTCCTGGAGCACAACACCACCGGTGACGGATTGATGACGGCTCTGCAGCTGCTGGCCGTGCTCAAGCGCACCGGTCGTACCCTCACCGATCTTGCCGGCATCATGAAGAAGTACCCGCAGGTACTCGTCAACGTGCATTCCGACAACAAGGCTGGTCTGGACGATTGCCAGCCCATCTGGGATGCCGTCGCTACTGCCGAGAAGGAGCTTGACGGCCGCGGCCGCATTCTGGTGCGCCCGAGCGGTACCGAGCCGCTGGTCCGCGTGATGGCTGAGGCCGAAACGCACGAGCTGACCCAGCGCGTTGTCGACGACATCGTCGAGGTTGTCAAGCGCGAACTTCCCTAATGGTCAAAAACGGGTGCCAAGTGGTAAACTGTTAAGGTTATTTTGGTTGATCGGTATGTCCGAGGGGGAGCATGTTCACTAAAGTCCTAAGGTCTTTTGGTATGCGTGGTCGAGTCCTTACGTTGGATGCTCCCATCTCGGGTGACGTCATTCCGCTCTCCGAGGTAAACGATCAGACGTTTGCTACCGGCCTTTTAGGCCAGGGCGTGGCGATTCAGCCCACCGGAACGCGCGTGATCGCGCCGGCTGATGCCAAGGTCGAGGCTATTTTTCCCACGGGACACGCCGTTGCGCTTAACACGGTCGATGGCTTGGACGTGCTTATCCACGTTGGTTTGGACACTGTTCAGCTCGAGGGCAAGCACTTTACCGTACATGCGCAAGTGGGTGACATCGTCCATAAGGGCGATGTACTCATTGAGTTCGATCGCGAGGCAATTGCTGCCGAGGGCTACGATGTGACGGTTCCCATCTTGGTATGCAACTCCGTTGAGTTCTCGAGCATTAAGGGCTCCGTTGGCGTGCATGTCGAAGAGATGGACCAGCTCATCGTTGCTCGCGAGCGCTAGCAAGTGCACGTGGCCATTAGCCTACAATTCAAACACGTTTACGGAGGGCGCCCTTGAAAGAGGACGCCCTCCGTGGCAAGATGGGATTTGTCCGAAGCAAAAAGGCTTTGGGTCACCGTGGACGGGCAGGGGCCTCGACGCGGTTAGACACGAGACACATACATTACGCGACCTCGCCCTGGTGGCCGCACACGTTGGTTGCGGCCGACGCGGGCCGCGGGCAAGTGCTTGTAAGGGAGCCTTGCCTCTCTTGTACGAGAAAGGACGCGTAATGAAGATCATTAAAGCTAAAGACTACGAAGATATGAGCCGCAAGGCCGCCAATATTATCTCGGCGCAGGTTATCCTCAAGCCCGACTGCGTGTTGGGTCTTGCCACCGGCTCCACCCCGATCGGTGCCTACAAGCAGCTCGCTGCTTGGTACGAGAAGGGCGACGTCGACTTTGCCGAGGTCAGCACCTACAACCTGGACGAGTATCGCGGCCTTTCGCACGACGATCCCCAGAGCTATCACTACTTCATGCGTGAGAACTTCTTCGATCACATCAACATTGACCTGAACAACACGCATGTGCCCGACGGTTCCAACCCCGACGCCGCCGCTGCCTGCTCTGAGTACGACAAGATCGTCGCCGCCGCCGGTTACCCGGATCTGCAGCTGCTCGGCATTGGCAACAACGGCCACATCGGCTTCAACGAGCCCGATGACCACTTCTCCAAGGGCACGCACTGCGTCGACCTCACCGAGAGCACCATTCAGGCCAACAGCCGCCTGTTCGACAGCATCGACGACGTTCCCCGTCAGGCCTACACCATGGGCACCCAGACCATCATGTATGCCCGCATGATCCTGGTCGTCGCCAACGGCGAGGCCAAGGCTCAGGCCGTGCATGACATGTGCTATGGTCCGGTTACGCCCGCGTGCCCGGCTTCGATCCTGCAGCTGCACACCAACTGCGTTGTCGTTGCCGACGAGGCCGCCCTTTCGCTCTGCAAGTAGCGCGAATCCTGCACCTCGACATAGCCTTGCCTAAGGCCTCCGCTTTGCGGGGGCCTTTTTGCTATCCCTTTCCGCCCACTTGACCAAAATCTTGCCGCAAGCTTGACGAATGCCGGATGCCCAACAGTTTGATTCATTCCATACCAGATTCTATGCAAAAATGCCACTAAAAGGTCGTAGACGGTAGCGGGTGCTAGGCGAGTTGAATGACATGGCTGAACCTTGTTCATTTGCGTTACACTGCCGCTTAGATGGGACAAGCTGACAAGCTCATTTACCTGCTTAAAGACCGATTAGTCGGGGGATTAATAACAATCGGCCCTCGCTGTACAAAAACTTGCCGCTTGCGTACCAAAAGACAACCTAGAACACAAGGTCGCTCTATTCATAGCGCGGCTTGTATGGTCTTGCGGTTACAGTGTCCATACGGTCGAGTTGAGGAGTGGGCATGGTAAACGATTTGGGCAGTATGGACGATCTCGAGCTGATGCCGCTGGGCGGTGGCTATATGGTGCGACGCGAACGCTTGATGAATGAGCTTCTCGCCAAGGGCCGAAAGGCCGGCATCGTGGTTCTTTATGCGCCCGACGGGTTTGGGAAGACCTCGGTGCTGCTGCAGTACACCCATGAGGTTAAATGCGACCCGACGCGAGGCCCCGTGCGGATTATCGAGGCCGATCGCGCCATTGGGCGCGAGGTGTTTATGCAGCTCGAGGTGGTTACCGAAGAACTCAAAGACAAACCGCACTCCCTTATCGCGATTGATAATGTGCCAAACCTCGATCAGCACGATACCGAAGACCTCATCGACAGGATTCGCGGCCTGCGCGCTATGGGGATAGGGGTCTTTATCTCCTGCCGTCCTTCAAATCGTCAGCTGATTCATGGGCTGGGCGATTCGGTTAAGATCAATGCGCAGATGCTCAAGGTGCATGCCTATGAGTATTCGGCGTGGGCATCGGCGTTTTCGATCAGCACATCGCTCGACTTTTATCAGCTCACGCAGGGCGTGCCCGAGCTCGTTTCGGCATTGCAGACGGGTCTGTATGGCCAAGGCGACGTAGCCGGTCTGCTCGAAAACGAGATTGTCAACGTATATGGCGCGGCACTTGTCGATCTGGCTTCGCTCGACAATAATGCGCTGTTTTGCGTGGCATGTCTCATGGTTTTGATGGGCGAGGGCAATATCGCAGAACTCGAGGCCTGTGGGGTGAGGCTGTCGATGGTCGACCAGTCCTACTTTGTACGCGACTACCCGATCTTTGGCTTGGATCCCGCCGAGCGGAGTTTTACGTGTCTGGGCACGGAGGATAACGGACGCTTGCATTTGCGTAAGTTGGTGGCCGAGATTCGCCCCGAACTTGTTCCGAGGGCGGCCCGGATTTTGCTTAAGGCGGGCCGCTGCGATGCGGCCATGGGCCTGGCGGACGCCTTTTTGGACCGTGAAGCGGTCCTTGAACTTGCTGGGCAGTATGGGGTCGATCTTGCTCTGACGGGGCACGGGGCCGATATCTGCCGAGCGGCGCTGGGCACGATTGATGCCGACGATCCGGCTCCAGAGCCAACGCCTGCCGAGGCGCTTGGCGTATATCTGGCAGCGGTTAGCGTGTCCAATACAAAGCTTGCTCGCTATATGGCATCGGTCATCGAGCGCGGGGGCGAACGGGCGGCCTGCGAAATAGACCCTGTTTCATGGAGGGTGGCCCAGACACTGACGGCTGTTTGCTATGGGGACAACGGGCTTGGGCTCCCTACGAACCTGGCCGTGCCAGAAATCGAGACATCCCATGCCGCACTCGATATGTTGTCTGCGCATATCGAGATCAAGCGATGCCTGACCGAACGGGGAGATGACGGCGGCGTTCTACAGCAGCTCAAAACGAGCAAGGCCTACGATTGCGAGCTCGACATCGCGGGGATTGTTATACGGGCCGATAGCATGCTGGTGGAGCTCTTTGACGGGTCGTTTGCGGGAACCGACGAGCGCGACGACGAGATGACGGTGGTACGGGAGGCGCTCGACGTACGTGGGCTTAAGGCGATGGCTATCTGGGTGCGCATGGTGTTGGCGGCACGGCGGCTCCTTTCCGGCTTGCCGGTAACCGACGATGCGGCGTTCAACGAGCTTGATCGTTTTGCCGTGCGCATGCGCGACAACCAGATTCAGCTGTTTGGCCTGTTGCTAGAAGGTTGGCAGTCGCTGGCAGAGGGACGGCCGGTTAATGCAAAGTTCCGTGCGGTCCAAGTGCTCAAACTTGCCGAGGAGTCGATTGCGTACATGCGCGATAACGCATTGCTGCTGGAGCGCGCGGCGTATCTGCGAAATACATCGATGGTTTCGGTGCGCGAGGAAGCGGAGCTACTCGATATAAGCCAGACGCAGGTTGGTGGCGCAGAAGCCTGGATGGTGGCGCTGCATTTGGCCTGTGCGGGCCGAGACTGCGACCTTGCGGCCTGGATGTCCATGAATCGCGCGGGGATTCTGGAACCGTCGTATCGGCTCTTTGCGCGCCTTGCCATGCATTGTCTGGGCGAGCCGGCGGCCAGGATACGCAAGAAGCTTCCCGTGCGCGAGCTATCGCGGTACTCGCTGCGCGATGATCTGGAAGGGGAGGGCGAGCGTCTGTTCCAGGCTGGCGAGGTTGAAGTCGTTGATACCATCGACCATATCGAGATTCGCATGTTTGGTGCGTTTCGCGCCGAGCGCGACGGGTTTCCCATCACGGACAAAATGTGGCGCCGCAAGAAGGCGGCGACGCTTGCCGAGCGGCTTGCGCTGGGCATGGATGCGCTCGTCGATCGCGAGACGCTGGCCATGGAGCTGTGGCCCCATGCCGAGTTCAATAGCGCCCGCAACAACCTGTACTCGACGATATCGCGCCTGCGGTCGGCTTTGGGACCGACGCCAGACGGCAAGTCGTGCGTGCTCATCCAAAATGAATGCATCGGACTCAACGGCGACTACGTCAAGACCGATGTACGGCTGTTTGACCAGATAAGCCGCGAGGTTTTGGGAAATCGCACGGGTGCGCGCGGACCCCATTTAGTTGAACTGTGCCTTAAGATTGAGCAGCTTTATGCCGGACCGCTGTATGTTCCCAATGGCTGTAATCCCACCTACTTTTTGCGTATGCGACGCATTATGCAGTCAAAGTACATCGATTGCATGATTAAGGGAGCAAATGCCGCTCTAGAAGAAAACGATCTGCAGTCGGCGATTTGGCTGGCGGAGTCGGGGCTTCGACAGGAAACGGCGCGTGAGGATATGGTGCGCTGCGCCATGCGCGTCTACAGTGCGGCGGGGCGGCGGCGCGATATCGTCGAGCTATACAGCGGGCATATGCACCACCTGAGGGAGCAGGTCAATGGTGTGCCCGAGCCCGAGACACGGCGTCTATACGAGCGCTTGGTGGAGGGGCGGCTCAATCGCGTGCTGGTCGAGCGATAAAAAACGGGCGCCCGAAGTACTTGGGCACCCGTAAGCTTGCTATGTGTTGGCTCGCCGGATCATTGGCTCTTAGACGAGTTTGATCTTCTCGATGTCCTTGCGCGAGGACTCGCGATACAGCGAGAACTTGCGGCCGATGACCTGGACGACCTCGGCGTGGCAACGCTCAGCGAGTTCTTCGGCGGCTTCGCGGGCGGAAAGGCTGGAGCCATCGAGCACGGAGCACTTAACGAGCTCGTGCTTCTCCAGGTAGGCGACCGTCTGCTCGACGGTGCCCTCGTTGACATCGGACTTGCCGATGATGATGGCGGGGTTGAGGTGATGGGCCATGCCGCGAAGCTGCTTGACCTGGGCTCCTGTCAGTGCCATGGGTTCTCGCTTTCTATGTATGGGGCGCCCCGCGACGGGGCCTTAATCTACGTGAGCTGTCCCACGATAGCGCAGGAACGGCGTGGTGTGGGGCGCGTTTGCCCAGTTCAAAAAGAATGCGGATGCCGAGTGAGTGGGCGGTGCGGGCTGCGAACCGGCTATGAGCTGGGTGTAGAGACCGGCTCCCATGCAATAAACGCCCAACGAACCTTGCGGACGTGGTCGAGCATATAGCGTCCCTGCGGCACACCCTTGGAGCCCGGCTCACCGGCATGGGGGTTCTCAATCATGTGTTGAGCGATGTAGTCGCGCAGGCGGTCGATCTTATCTTCGTTGCCGTGCTCGAGCATACGGGAAAAGTCCGCCACGCCTGCCTCGAGGTTATCGAAGGTATCGCGACGAGGCGATTCAAAGTACGTAACCTGCGGCAGGGCACCCATCTGAATGAGGATATTAAAAGCATTCACAAAGCCATTACTGCAGGTAACCGAGGCGCCGATGGCGTTCATCAGGTGCAGGTCATAGCGCGGGCTGGAGTTGGCGACCATCGTGACAGCACAACGCCGACGAGCCGTACGGTCAAGCTTGGCAAGCGCGCCTTTTAGGTTGGTCGTGGTGACAGAGCGACTGGCAAAGGCAACATCTACCGCTTTCGCGACCGGTCCAACCAAATCCCAGTCATCATCCCAAGCAAGCTCAAGCGGCGTTATGCGCCTTTCGAGTCCGTAGTACTCAATGCCGGCATCAAGCGTGCCCAGCATAGCGGGGGAGAAGTCGGCAGCAATCACAGGATGTCCAGCCTGAGCAAGCGGAATAGCAATCGACCCAGCCCCACACCCCATATCAAGCACCGACTCGCCAGGCTCAAGCGCCAGCAGCTTTATAAAATCCCGGGCATACGGAGCAGTCTCAAGCGGTCGAAAATGCCGAGCCCGCTTATCCCACTCAAAAGAATCATCAGCCCGCCGCCGATCAGCTTGCAAGCGTATCCATTCGCCATTCCAATCCGCAGAAAGCAGCTCAGAACGAATCAAATCATCAGCCACGGGCCATCTCCCTCACAACAAAAAAGCGACTCCTCCCAAAAGAAGAGCCGCAACCAGCATATATCAGAAAGAACCGTTCCAACGCCAAACCGCCCTCACAACCAAGGCGGGCAGGAGCGAAGCGACTGCCATACGGGATAGAACCCAACTGAGGTCCCGTTGTGCGGGAGCCCCGGGGAGGGCAAATATATAAGGTCGATCGCGAGTTCCGCACGAGCCGGAGAGCACTTAATGTGCTCTCCGT